>NZ_VSJH01000032.1:0-1080 GCF_008124495.1 Pseudomonas sp. CK-NBRI-02
GCTGTCGGGCAATACGGTCAGATTCATCTGAACGGAGACGGCACCTACACCTACACCCTGACCTCGGCGCCGAAGACCCCAGGTGGCGCCAACGATGGCCCGAACACCCTGACCGAGACCTTCACCTACCAAGCGAAGGATCAACTGGGCAACACCATCACCAGCCAGATCGTCATCAACATCGTCGACGACGTGCCCGAGGCCAATCCGGATTCGGCACCCGTCCATGAGGGCGGTGTCGTCTCCGGCAACGTGTTCTACAACGATGACATAGGGGCGGACAAAGTGGCCGATGGCAACGTCGTGGTCGGTGTGCGCGCCGGCAGCGACACCTCGACCTCCGCCCAAGGCGATGTCGGCACTCAGGTCATGGGTAACTACGGTTACCTGGTCATCAACGCCAACGGCTGGGCGACTTACCACGCCAACCCCAACAGTGTGGCGGGTGCCGGTGCCACCGACACCTTCGTCTACACCATCCGCGACGCCGACGGCGACGAGAGCACCACCACCGTCACTATCAAGGTGCTGAATGCTGTCGGGCAATACGGTCAGATTCATCTGAACGGAGACGGCACCTACACCTACACCCTGACCTCGGCGCCGAAGACCCCAGGTGGCGCCAACGATGGCCCGAACACCCTGACCGAGACCTTCACCTACCAAGCGAAGGATCAACTGGGCAACACCATCACCAGCCAGATCGTCATCAACATCGTCGACGACGTGCCCGAGGCCAATCCGGATTCGGCACCCGTCCATGAGGGCGGTGTCGTCTCCGGCAACGTGTTCTACAACGATGACATAGGGGCGGACAAAGTGGCCGATGGCAACGTCGTGGTCGGTGTGCGCGCCGGCAGCGACACCTCGACCTCCGCCCAAGGCGATGTCGGCACTCAGGTCATGGGTAACTACGGTTACCTGGTCATCAACGCCAACGGCTGGGCGACTTACCACGCCAACCCCAACAGTGTGGCGGGTGCCGGTGCCACCGACACCTTCGTCTACACCATCCGCGACGCCGACGGCGACGAGAGCACCACCACCGTCACTATCAAGGTGCTGGACAGCGGACTGTCG
>NZ_VSJH01000033.1:0-118640 GCF_008124495.1 Pseudomonas sp. CK-NBRI-02
TGGGGCGAAAGTGCTGCAGGATCTGCGCTACGCCTACGACCCGGTGGGCAATGTGGTGAGCGTGCGTAACGACGCCGAAGCCACGCGCTTCTGGCGCAACCAGAAGGTGGTCCCGGAAAACACCTACGCGTACGACAGCCTCTATCAACTGGTCAGCGCAACGGGGCGCGAGATGGCCGATGCGCGGCGACAAGGGCAGGGCCGCGCCCACCCCGCGCTGATCGCATTCGATGACGCCACCTATACCTCCTACACCCGCACCTACACCTACGACACGGCAGGCAATCTGAGCCAGATTCGCCACAGCGCGCCGGCCAGCGGCAACAGCTACACCACCGACATCACCGTGAGCGCGCGCAGCAACCGGGCGGTGCTGAGCACCCTGGCCAAGGACCCGACCGAAGTGGAGGCGCTGTTCCACGCCGGTGGTCAGCAGCGGCTGCTGTTGCCGGGTCAATCCTTGGCCTGGACGCCACGTGGGGAGCTCGACCAGGTCACACCGATCACGCGTGAGCGTGGCGCGGACGATCACGAACGCTACCGTTACGACAGCGCCAGCCAGCGGGTGCTGAAAAGCAGCACCCAGCAGGCTTCCGGCAGTACGCAGAAACACCAGGTCCTCTACCTGCCCGGGCTCGAGCTGCGGCGCACCGCCAGTGGCGACAAGGTCGCGGAAGACCTGCAGGTCATCACCGTGGGCGAGGCGGGCCGCGCGCAAGTGCGGGTGTTGCACTGGCTAGCCGGCAAGCCCACCGACATCACCAACGATCAGCTGCGCTACAGCTACGACGACCAGACGGGCAGCGGTGCGCTCGAAGTTGATGGCACGGGAGAACTAATCAGCCAGGAAGAGTATTACCCCTATGGTGGCACCGCCCTCTGGACAGCCCGCAATGCGATGGAGGCGCGCTACAAGACCGTGCGCTATTCGGGCAAGGAACGCGACGCGACAGGGCTGTACTACTACGGGTATCGCTACTACCAGCCGTGGGTGGGCCGCTGGCTCAGCGCCGATCCAGCGGGCACGGTGGATGGGTTGAACGTATATTGCATGGTCAGGGGCAATCCGACTTCATCGGTCGATGAGCAAGGCACCATGAAGAAGGCGTTTTCCTCGTTGTTGCCTCCAAACAAGAAAGCGCAGTTCAAGACAAGGATGGATGAAGCGCTCGCGACCATGAAAGAAGCGCCCGTTCCGAAAACGATCCACATGATATGGATCGGCACGAGACCTATATCCGAAAAGAACAAGGCGCTGTCGATAGAAACGGCGCAGCGCAACCCGGATTACACCACGCGCGTGCTTTACGACAGTGGTATCGCGGGGCATGAAGCGGCCCGTGACGATCTAAAGCGCCAATTTGAAGACAGTGGCGTTGAAGTGTCGAATGTGCGGGATCTTCCCTACTTTTCACAGATCTCTGCGCACCCGGCATTCAGGTTCTATGAAAAAGTCGTCAACGAGGGCAATTATGCGCAAGCCAGTGATCTGCTGCGTCTGTTGGTGTTGCTTCACGAAGGCGGGATCTACAAGGATATAGACGATACACAGCAGGAACCGTTCGGGGATTTGTCGCTGCCCGCAGGGCTTGGCTTCAAGCAGGAGTATGCTGCGTCGCAGGGTAAAGCGAGTGCGGTTCCCAATACACCCATCGCTGCAGCCGAAGGGCATGCAGTCATCAAGAAAACATTGGCCCTGGCGGTGGATAACTACGAGCGAGGGGAGACGGATGTCCTAAAACTCGCCGGACCAGATGTATTTACCCAGGCGCTTTATCAGGAGCTTCCGCTGGCCACTAATAACATTGGAACCCAGTGGGACAATATTAAACAGGGAATCTATAAGAATAGGAAGGAAGTGCTGACGTCGGAGCAGTTCCTACTACTTCGTGAACCGCGAGAAAAAATGCTCGCATTCGGCAAAAAAGTGTTCAATGGCGCGGATCATTCTTGGCAAAAAAAATGATCCGCTGAGACGGCCAGGGATGTTCAACGCGCCTGCCCCGAGCGTTTTTCCCGCAACGCCTTGGCAACCTCGGCCTCGATCTTGTAGGCCGGCCCTTCCAGGTCCTCGTAGTTGCGGGTGTACCGCCGGGCAAATTCCTCCACCCCCAGTTCCTGGTACTGCTGCACATGCTTGAGTTCATGAGCCCAGAGCGCCACGTTGTCCTCGGCGTCTTGGGCGTGGCGGAAGATGATCGTGTCGATCAGGGTCACCGCGTTCACGTCCGGGTTTTGCAGCAGGGCATTGGCCGCGCTGACCTGCTGCTCGTCTCCCACCCGATAACGCGCTGCATCGAGCACGGCAAAGTCATACCAGGGCTCGAGTTGGGCGCGGATGTGCAGGGGAATCGGCTCGGTGCCGTTGGCGGTGGCTTCGTCGCGAGCTTGGCGCAGAGCGAAGGCCAGGCTACCGGAGGCCATGAGTTCGACGTCCTTGAGTACCTGGCCGGCCTGGCCTGGGTCGATCGGTGCGCAGAAACAGCCCATCAGGCACACCTGGTACTGCCCAGGCGGGCAAGTGTTTTCGGCCAGGGCCGGCAAGGCGAGCGCCAGGCCGAGCAACAGGCTGATGCGCTTCATTCAGAGATTCCCGTGGCCAGGAGCTGCTCGATGCGGCCACGCTCCCAGATACTCAGCAGATCGGTGGGGTTGGTGCCATAGCGGTGCCAATCTTGCAGGCCGGCTTCATGGCCGTCGGGCGTGCGGCAATGGCTGCACTGGACCAGGCCATCGGCGTCCAGCAGCAAGCGCAGCTGCCAGCCGTCGATGTGTACATCGACCTGCCCCTCGGGTGTGCGGGCCAACACCTGCAGCCCATGGATACCCAGGGCGGCGTCACGCAGGCGTTGGCAGGCTTCTCGGCTGTTGGGCGGCAGCACGGCGGATCAGAAGTTGGCCGGGGTGTTGGCGCTGATGATCTCGGCCTCGTCCGGGCCGATGTTCTTGAAACTGTGCGGCAGGGTGGTGGGGATGTAGTAGCCATCGCCTGCATTGAGGACACTTACCTGGCCATCGACCCACAGCTCGATGGTGCCACGGGTGACCAGGCCACATTCTTCGCCTTCGGAGTGCACGATCGGTTCGCCCGAATCGGCGCCCGGTGCGTAGAGTTCGCGCAGCATGCGCATTTGCCGGCCGGGGACGCTGGCGCCGACCAACAGCATGCGCAGGCCATTGCGGCCCAGGTCGGGTTGCTCGCCGCCGCGGAACACATAGCGCTCTTCGCGCACCGGCTCATCGAAGCTGAAGAATTCCGCCAGGGACATGGGGATGCCTTCGAGCAGCTTTTTAAGGGAGCTGACCGACGGGCTGACGCGATTCTGCTCGATCTGCGAGATCGTCGAGTTGGTCAGGCCGCTACGGCGGGCCAGCTCCCGCTGGGAGAGGTTGTTGCGTTCACGCACCAGTTTGAGTCGTGTCCCCGTGTCCATAGCCGCCTTGTTAGATAGAGAGGTGTCAAAAATAATGGGCGACGCATTAAAGCACACTCTGGACAGCAACGCGCTGTGCTTGTCAGTGACGTTTATCGGCGGGTGTCGGCCATAGCCCGACCAGCAGCAACAGCACAGCGACCGCCGCGAAGGGCAGGGCTGGATCGACCGCATAGACCAGCGTGCCGGCCAGCGGACCGAGCACTGCGCCCATGCCCTGGGCCGCGCCGATGGAACCTGCGGTGGCGCCTTGTTCGGTGGCATGCATGGCGTTGGCCGCCAGTGCCGAAAACGCCGGGAAGACAAACCCCATGCCAGCGGCTGCCACGAAGAATGCCCCCCACAGCCAAGGCGCGGTGTTCGCCAGGGCGGCGCTGGCAAACCCCAATGCCGAGACTGTGGCGCCCACGCGGATCATCTTCAGCGGCGGCCACTCGAGCTTGCGCAGCAGTACCTGGGCCAGTATCAGCGCGACACCTACGCAGGTGAGGGCGATGCCCGCGGCCTGGGCAGCCTCGACCGCGGCCAGGTGCAGGCGGTCGAGGGCAAAGAAGCCCACGGTGATCTGCGAGACCGTCACGCTGAACATGGCGCTGAAGGCCACCAGCAACGGGCGACGCAGGCGCGGATCGCGCAGCCGCACCGGGCTAGGCGCATGGCCATGTGCCAAGGGTTGTGGTTTGAGTTTGAACAGCAGCACGAAGAAAGCGCTCGCCGGCAACAGCGACATGACATAGAACGGCATGCTCAGGCTGTGGCGAGCCAGCAAGGCGGCCAAGGCCGGCCCCAGGACCAGGCCGACGGCGTTGGCTGCGCCCAGCGAAGCCATGGCCCGGGCCCGGCGTTGGGGTTCGACATGGTCGGCGATCAGGGCGTTGGCCCCTACCGGTAGTGCTGCATAGAACGCACCGATCAGACCGCGAGTGAGCATCAGGCCGATGAAGGCCAGGGTCGCCCCAGGCATCCAGCGCAGTGCACCGTCGATGAACAGGCACAGCGACCAATACGAAAGCGTGAACCCCGCGCTGCCCAGCAACAGGATGCGTCTGCGGCCATAGCGGTCGGCGGCGCGCCCCCAAGGCCGGGCCAGCATTACCCAGACCACCCCTGCCACGGTCACCGCTGCACCTGCCTGCCAGGTAGCCATGCCCAGCTGGCGGGCGATCGGGCCGATCAGTGCCACGAACGCCATCATCGACAGGGTGCACGCGCCGCTGATCAGCAGCAGCGGGCGCAGATCCAAGGTCGCAGGGGGAATCAGGGCAGCAGGGTCCTTTGCAGCGGTCATGGGCAGTCCAGTCGGTTGGAGGTCAGGGGCCAAACTGGCCCGCAACGCTCATTCGCTGCGGCGCACTGGGCCAGGCCACATGCTACGCAATACGCCGTCCCGACGCACCCAAGCGTGCATCAACGCAGCGCCCAGGTGCACCAGGATGGTGGCGAATAACAGGTAGCCAGCCCAGCCGTGAGCCTGGCGCAACACCGCGTACAGCTGCAGGTCATGGGGGGCGATGGCCGGCAGTTGCAGTGGGCGCGGGTAGTCGCCGGCCGAGAGCATGGCCCAGCCAAGCAGCGGCATGGCTAGCATCAGGCCATACAGCAGCAGGTGGGAAGCACCGGCGGCCAGGCGCTGAACGGGCGGAATGTCCCTGGGCAGCGGTGGGTGAGGTAGGGTCAGGCGCAGGGCGATGCGCAGCACCACCAACACCAGCAAGGTCAGCCCCGTGGCCTTGTGCAACTCGACCAGCAGCGGATGGCGTGGCGACAGGTCGCCGACCATGCTCACGCCGATGAACAGCATCGCCAGGATCAGCACGGCCATCAGCCAATGCACCAGTCGGGCGAGGGGATGGAAGACGGTGACGGTCATGGGCGTGCTCCGGTAGCGAGAGACTCGCGGCTGCGGCGGTTGAAAGACTCCGAGTACGCGGCCGAACGAGCGGCCAGGATCGGGTCGGCGGAGGGCTCGATGCCCTTGGGCAGGATCAGCGGGTCGAAGTTGATGTCACGGCACGCGCCTTGTTCGGGCGCATCGACCTGTTCGACGACCAGGGTGCCGGCCTCGATGCTGCGCCGCTCGGCAGGCCAGGGGCGAGAGGCGTCATCCACTGGGTCGCCGGGTTCGGCAAGCACCAGGCGCAGCGTCCAGCGCAGCGGGCCTTGCGCCAGGCGTCGCTGCAGGTCGTGCTGCAGGAACTGCTTGTCATCGATTTGCGTCGGCAGCGCTACGAACGGGGTTTGCGGTTCCAGCTGCCAGCGCACCGGATGGCTGATGCCGCCGTGATCCTTGAGCAGGAAGGCATTGATGCTGTGGTATTGGGTGCTGGCGAAGCTGTCGCTGGGTTTGTAGGTGGCGGCCCATTGACGGAAGGCCGCGCTTTCGGGGTGGGCCGCGAAGAAGGCCTGCATCTTTGCAGGGTCGGGCTTGCCGGTGGCAGGGGTTGGCGCCATGGCCAGGACTTGCTCGTAGAACGCTTGCGGCGTGCCGATTGCCAGCACAGGCGGATTGTTCATGCCGGTCCGCCAGATCTGCCCGTCATCGGTGCTGAATTGCAGCGCCAGGCTGCGTACCGGAATGCTGGTGTCCGGGGCGAACGGGTTGGCGCCACCGATGGCGAAGCGGCCAACGACTGGCACGCGGGGCTGGCTGAACACCCGCGCACTGGACAACGGCTCGGCCAGTCCGCTGCTCTGGAAGTAGCCGCTCACGCACAGGCCTTTGGCGTGGTTCTTGCGATAGCCGGGGTAATGGCCGGCCTGGGCTTCGAAGGTGTCGATGATGCGTTGGGGCGTCAGCGCCGGGGCACCGATCCAGCCGGCGGCATAGGCAAAGCCGGCGCCCACGGCCAGCAGGGCCGCGCCGATGGCCGCCAGGCGCAAGGCCTTGGCCGGGCCGTGCAGAGAAGTGGTCATGGTCAGGTTCCACGCAGTGAATGAGCCGGTACGACGGGCCGGCCAGAGATTTATTCCCGCTATGGGAATAAATGTCGTGCCAGTGCGTCTGCCCCCTTAGACTGACCATCAAAGGGCACGGGACCTGACCATGCACGACCTGGATGAACAACAATGGCGCGAACTGCTCCAGCGGCTGCGCCGCTTCGCGTTGTGGCTGTGCCGTGAGTCTGGCAGCGCCGACGATCTGGTCCAGGCTACCATCGAGCGCGCCTTGCGCCGCAGCGGGCAGCAGCGTGACGCCGACAGCCTGCGCGCCTGGCTGTTCACCATCCTTTATCGCCTGTTTCTCGACGGCAAGCGCCGCGAGCGCCTGCATGCCCGCTGGCTGGCCTGGTTCGGCCGTGGCCAGGAAGAAGCGCTGGGCGGCGAAACCGAGCGCATCGTCATGGCCCATGCCGACCTTGCGGCCTTCGCCCGGCTGTCCACGGAACAGCGCGCCTTGCTGTTGCTGGTGAGCGTCGAAGGGTTGAGCTACAAAGAGGCCGCCCAAGCCCTGGGCATCCCCATCGGTACGGTCATGTCGCGCCTGTCACGCGCCCGAGCCGCCCTGCGCGACCTGACCGAGGGCGACCCGACGCCCCCAGCCTTGCGGAGACTGAAATGACCCCGTTGATCCCCACCGAACATGAGCTGCATGCCTACATCGATGACCGGCTCGACCCGGTGCGCAGAGCCCAGGTGCACGCCTGGCTGGCAGCCAATCCGCAGGAGGCGGCGCAGGTGGAGGCCTGGCGCAACGACGCCCGGCGCCTGCGCGCGGCCCTGGCCGGATTCGGGCAGGCCACCACCACGACCGACCTGGATCTTGGGCAGTTAAAGCGGCGCTTGCGTCAGCGTCGCCAGCGGCAGTGGGCATCGGCTGCGTTGCTGCTTCTGGCGCTGGGCGTGGGAGGTTTCGGAGGGTGGCAGGCCCGCGAGGCGACGCTGGTGGCCGATATCTTGCCGATGGCCGACGCCGTACAGGCCCATCGCCTGTTCGCAGGTGGAACCAAGCTGGATGTCCAGGCCGGCGACCCACAGCTCTTGCAGGCCTGGCTCGAGCGCCATTTCGACCGCGTCGGGCAGTTGCCGGACCTTGGCGCCTACGGGTTCCAGCCGGTGGGCGCCCGGCTGCTGAGCAACGAACAAGGCCCGGCGGCGCTGCTGGTGTTTCAGGACAACAAGGGTGAGCGGATCAGCTTGTTCCTGCGCTCGCCCAGCGAGCGCTTTGCACGTATGCCCAGCGGGCAACGGACTGAGGGGCAGCTCGAAGCGCGCTACTGGTCTCATGGCGCCTACAATTTTGCCCTGGTTGGCGCGGCCGATGATGCACGTGCCGATCGATTGCGGCAGGCGTTGGGCGTGAGCCTTTAGTCGCTGACACACCAGACGTAACTATGTAACGCGTGTACCTGGACCGTCCTCTCTAGCCTCACCGCTTCGTTTATCGGTGAGGGAATTCGCGGTATGGGAAACGTCAGTGACAACGCGCAATCGACGGCCATGGACATGATGGCCATTGCGCAGCAGTTCCAGGATCAACTGATTGCCAAGCGCCTGCCTGATTGGATGGGCAAGGTCCGGGTTTCTGATTTCACGCTCCTGCGGGAGGCGTTGGTCAATGGCCTGCAGAGTCGTCGGCAATTGGCCAAGTGCTGGAGCAAGATTGAAAGCCTCGACAGCTTCTGCATCACGCGCCTGAACACCGCGCTGCAAGAGAAATTCAACGCCGGTCTGGATGCAAAGCAGCACTTCCTGCGCCAGTGGTACACCTACACGAGCCCCGAGCACAGTTACTACACCAGCCATTACCCGACGCCGGCGAGCGACTACTTCGACGTGTCGTTGCTCAGCGCAGCAATGTCCAATTTCAGCAAGGCTCAGGCTGCCGAGGGCGGGCAGCATGCGCGTAACACGCTGGTCGATGGGCCGGGTGCCGCGCTCACGACACCCTCGGTGCCGGCATTCGCCACGTTCTGCCGTGACCTGGACTTGGGGGGACAGTACCAGAGCCATCTTGAAGCAGTGCTTGAGGCCAAGGAGCTCAAAGACATGCAGAGCTGCAAAGCCTTGCTCAAGGCGCAATACCGCTCAAACCTGCTGGTGGACGCCTTCAAGGCCCATGCCGAGGGTGTACTCAGGGACGCCGAACTCGAACTGATCATCGGCTTGTATACCGACGGCAAGCTCGGGCGGCTCGAAGGCGCACCGGTGGTCGCCAAGCAGCTCAAGGCATTCAACTGTCACCTTCAGCAGATCGTGGTGTTGGACGTGATCGACGAAGGCTTGCTGCTCAACAGCAGCAAGCGGGTGCTGGTGTATATCCCAGGGGACCGACTAGGTGCCTGGTGCGTCGCCAAGAACCTGGAAGGCTTCGCCAGGAAAATTCTGGGCAAGCGCCTGCGCAAGGACAATTACCGGCAGTTCTTCGAGCGTTTCGTCCTTCAGCGCGACCGCGCCGGATTCTTTGCCGCTGTTCAACAGCGGGTGGGCGATGTGGCGGACTGGGCCACGCGGGATTTGGACCAGCACATGAAGGTCTACCCGACGCCCTTGTTCGACCATTTGGCGACGATGCGCATCCAGCAAATCAAGGACGATGCAGCCGTGTTCGCCACACCTGTTGCGCGCATCGATGGCGATGTCGCATTGGCCAAGAGCGAGCGTCGGCATGCGCAAGGGATGGCCCTGTTGGCGCTCGCAGGGCTTTTCATCCCGGCGGTCGGCGCGGCGTTGTTGGCGGTGATGGCCTGGGAGCTGCTCAGCGAGGTATTCCAGTCGGTCAAGGACTGGCGGGAGGGGGACACCAATGCGGCTCTGGACCATTTGGTGAACGTAGGCAAGGACGTGGCCCTGCTGGGGGCCACGGCTGTCGGCGTGGCGGCGGCGCGAACGCTGTGGACGCGCAGTGTCCTGGTGGACGGGCTGGTACCTGCGATGCTTGAAGATGGCAGCGAAAAACTCTGGAACCAGGATCTGGCGCCTTACGTCAGCGAACCGCCACCTGCGCAGGCGATTGTCGATCAAAGCGGGATCTACCGCCTGGGCGAGCAATCGTGGATCGAAATGGAAGGGTATTACTACCCGGTGTACCAAACCGAAAGCGAAGATTGGTACCTGGTGCCTTACGAAAATCATGCCCCACTGCTCGAACACAATGGTGCTGGCGCCTGGCGGCTGTGGAGCGAACGGCCCGCGGAATGGCGAGGCAACGAGCGCATGTTTCGCAGGCTTGGCGTCGCGTATGCAAGCCTGAGCGATAAGCAGATTGGGCAAGTCTTGCTGGCCCACGGTCTCGAGGAAGACCACCTGCGGGCTGTGCATGTCTTTGCCAACGCTCCTGAAGCAGAGTTGACCGATACGGTGAACCGCTTCGTGCTGGCCAATCGCATCGTTGAGCTCAGGAATCGCTTGCAGCAAGGACGGCAGGTGATGGACAAGGCACTGCTTGAAGAAGCGTTGAAGCTGCCCGGGGCAGCAGGGCTTGAGGGCGAGGCTCTGGCCGAGGTGGTCTGGGAGCAGCGACGGTTCTTGTTGCAGAGCCTCTACGATGAGAGCAACGCAAGCGAAGATGTTTCGGTGCAGGCATTGCGCAGAGACTTCCCCAGCCTGCATCGGCTTGCTGCCGAGCAGCTCCTGAGCAAGGCGAGCGATGGAGATCGTGAATTGCTGGAACAGACCGGGCGGGTACCTTTGTCGATGGCGCAGGTTGCCCGGCAAAGGGCGATGCGTATCCGGGTGGCACGGGTATTCGAGGGGCTTTTCATCGACACGCCGCAGACGCTCGATATGGCCCGTGGCGTCATCAAGCTGATCGATAATTTGCCAGGTGCGCCGCAGGGCCGGCACTGGGTGCTGTTCGACGGGGACGGCCTGCTGGCGCCTCACTCTGCAAACGAGGCCGTCGAGACCATCCACCTCAGCCATCAGGAAGGCGTGTTCGTATTGCGTAATGAGCGCGGCGATGCGCTGGATCAACCTGGCGAGTTATTCGATGTGTTGGCGGACCTCTTCACTCAGGCGCAGCGGGACGCGATGAATATTGGCGAGCCGTTCGCCCAAGAGCTTCGCAAGGCGTTGGCGAGGGACATAGCCTCGCGCCGCCAGGAACTGGCCGAGCTGCTGGACCGAGAACAGCCCACGCCTTCCTTCCTGCTACCTTTTCGCCTGGACGATGGCCGGGTCGGCTACCCCTTGAGCGGAGGCCGGCGGCTCTTTGGTTTCGGCAGCCCCCTTTCGCTGAGAGCCAAGCTTCGCTACCTTTACCCCAGCTACAGCGATGAGGAAATCCAATACTGGCTGAGCGCTATGCTCGGGCGTGGCGAGAATTTGCACAGCGTGCTCGACAATTTGGAGAATCAGCATGAACTGTTAAGCAATACCTTGACGACTTGGCAGCGCGAGGGGCTTGTGCATTTTGAATACAGTTCGCGCTATCACATGCGCAAGGAGCTCATCCGTTGCTGGCGCCAATTGATACCCGAACAACCCAAACCGTTGGAAGATCAGTCGTATTTCAAGTTTTCCCTGGGTGGCTTGGATGTGAGCAAGTTGCCGGACCTGCCTGAGCCGATCCGTTTTCCGCATGTCACAGCGCTTGACTTGCGCTCGATGAATTTGAAAGGCCTGCCTGATGGGTTCCTTCGCGCCTTTGATAATCTGATCTCAGTCGAAATCACTCACTGCAAGCTCAGGCGGTTTCCACCGATGAGCGGACTGCGACAGCGCCTTAGAATTATTGATTTTTCCGACAACAAAATTCGTCTGGACGATGAGCAAGTCCAGCTGATCAATGAATGTGAAAATTTGGAATACCTAAACTTGTCACGTAACTCGCTGCAGCGGCAGTTTTCGGTCGAAGGTATGCCAAGATTGCTGACCTTGATACTACGTAATGCTGGTCTACACGATATGCCCCTTGGTGTAGCGTCCCATCAGACCCTGTACGAGTTGGACATGGCGGGCAACAATCTAAAAGCACTACCGGAAGGCTTGTTCGGATCCTCACTGTGGGAACGAGGCAGAGTGCGTTTTGACAGGCAAGCATTAGGCGTGTCGGACAACGAAGGAGGCGCTTGGTATCGACCGGATGATGGCAGGGTTCCGGTACGTTTGCTCTGGCTGGATCGTGTGGATGCCGAAGACCGGGAAGAAATGGCGCGGCTTTGGCATGTGCTGGTGAACCATTCCAATTCTGCGAATTTCATCGATCTGATGCGGCGGCTGGTGCAATCCGAGGAATTCGCTCATGACAACACTGCCCGCGCCCTGGCCTATCGCATCATGGACATGCTTGAGGTCATCGAAACGAACGAAACGCTAGGCGAGGAAATCTTGCCAATGTCGGAAATTCGCACCTGTGGTGACAATGCCCTCCTTCGTTTTACTGACCTGGAGACCCATGTGCTGGCATGGGAGGCAGAGCATGGTGAATATGAAGTCGACCCAGAGCCTGAGCTGTTGCGTCTAGGAGGCCAGCTCTGGCGGAAAAATGCCTTAGATGAATACTCCCGTGGGTATGCCATACGGATGCCTGGGCCTATGGACCAAGTGGAGGTGGTGCTCGCGTTCCGGGTGCGTTTGTTCAAAGACCTGGACCTGCCGGGCAAACCCAGCCAAATTCGCTTCGAGCACGCTGCCGGGAATATTGACGAGGGCGTCAAGGATGCTCGCAGGAGGATCTTGGACGCGCAGAGCGAAGATACGCTCGCACTGTGGATGGTCGGGCAGCGCTTCTGGACCAAGTATCTGGAGCGCGCCTATGGCTCTAAATTCAAGCTGCCGCGACACTTTCGTGACAAGGAGCGGGCCTTGGGCAACGACGAAGATAGTCTGCGAGCGCTTGAGGCGCTTCAAAAGGATGCAGACCAATGGCGGCTCGACCAACGCTTGGCGTTGACCAAGGCGGCAATGCGCCGTTTGACGTCGCATTGGCAGATCCCGACTCCAGGCCAGCCGGTCTAGCCCAGCGTACGTTCCAGCGCGCCGAGCAGCAGGCTCTGCATCAAGGCCAGGCCTTGGTCGCTGTCCAGCTCACGCCCGCGCAGCAGTCCGGGCAGTTGGTTGAGCAGTGTGGCCAGCACATGCCCGGTGGCCGCCAAGGCCTGGCCTTGCAGCCGGGCCTGTGGCGCGATCAGGTGCAGCAAGCCTTTCTCGTAGCGGGCCCGTGTACTGGCCAGGCGGGCTTGCTGGTCTTCGCTCAAACAGCAGAAATCCCGCTCGGCCAGACGAAACTGCAGGGGGCGCTCCTCGTGCAATTGCCAATGTGCGGCAATCAAACAAGGCAGCGCCGCCTGGCCGCGAGCGAGGGCGCGCCGGCCCTGGTCGAGTGTTGCCTGCAGCTCTTCATAGAGCTCCTCGATCAAGTCGAACAAAAGGTCCTGCTTGCTGGGGAAATGGTGATACAGCGAGCCTGCGGTCAAGCCCACATGGGCCGCCAGCTCGCGCATACTGACCTGGCCAAAGCCTTTTTCGGCAAAGAGCGCCATGGCCTTGTCGCGGCGCTCTTCGAAGCTCGCACAGCGTAGGGCGGCAGTGACTGGCATGGCGCTCGCTCCCGATCAGTAGGTGAAGAAACCGCGACCGCTCTTACGGCCCAGGTAGCCGGCGGCGACCATTTCCTTGAGCAGCGGGGCAGGGCGGTACTTGCTGTCGTTGAAGCCCTCGTGGAAGGCCTCCATGATCGCCAGCAAGGTGTCCAGGCCGATCAGGTCGGCCAGGGCCAGCGGGCCGATCGGCTGATTGCAGCCCAGGCGCATGCCGGTGTCGATGTCCTCGGCACTGGCCAGGCCCTCCTGGCGGACGAAGATCGCCTCGTTGATCATCGGCACCAGGATGCGGTTGACCACGAAGCCCGGGCGGTTGCCGGCGGTGATCGGCGTCTTGCCCAGTTTTTCGGTGACCACCAGTGCCTGGGCATAGGTACTGTCGCTGGTTTGCAGGCCGCGGATGATCTCCACCAGGGCCATCATCGGCACTGGGTTGAAGAAGTGCACGCCAATGAAGCGCTCAGGGTGCTCGATGCTGGCCGCCAGCGCAGTGACCGACAGCGACGAGGTGTTGGTGGCGATCAGGCAGTCGCTGGCGACGTTGGCCGCCACCTGCTTGAGGATGCGTTGCTTGAGCTCCAGGTTCTCGGTGGCCGCTTCGATCACCAGTTGCGCGCTGCCCAAGTCGGCATAGTCGGTGCTGGTGCGGATGCGCGTCTTGGCCGCCTCGGCCTTGTCGGCTTCCAGTGTGCCTTTGTTGACCTGACGCTCCAGGTTCTTGCCCAGGGTGGCCACGCCACGCTCCAGTGCCGCCTGCGAGACGTCGATCAGCAGGACTTGGTAACCGGCCACCGCGCACACCTGGGCAATACCGTTGCCCATGGTGCCGGCGCCGATCACGGCGATGTGTTGAATACTCACGTTCAGGCTCCTCAGACGCGCTCGAAGACAACGGCGATGCCTTGGCCGCCGCCGATGCACATGGTGGCCAGGGCATAGCGGCCCTGGGTGCGTTGCAGTTCATGAATGGCCTTGGTGGCGATGATCGCTCCGGTGGCACCGACTGGGTGGCCGAGGGAGATGCCCGAACCATTGGGGTTGACCTTCTCTGGATCGAAGTCCAGCGCGCGGGCCACGGCGCAGGCCTGGGCGGCGAAGGCTTCGTTGGACTCGATTACGTCCAGATCCTTGATGCTCAGGCCGGCTTTTTCCAGGACTTTGCGTGTGGCCGGGATCGGGCCCAGGCCCATCAGCTCCGGCTCGACGCCAGCGTGGGCGTAGGCCACCAGGCGTGCCAGAGGCTTCAGGCCCAGGCGGCGAACCGCATCGCCGGTGGCCAGGACCAGGCCGGCTGCACCGTCGTTGATGCCACTGGCGTTGCCGGCGGTGACGCTGCCGTCTTTCTTGAACACCGGCTTCATGCCTGCCAGTTGCTCGGCGGTCACTTCGCCACGCACGTGCTCGTCGGTGGCGAACTGCACGCTGCCTTTGCGGGTTTTCAGCTCGATCGGGACGATCTGGCTGTCGAAGCGACCTTCGGCGATGGCGCGGGCGGCGCGGCGCTGACTGGTCAGGGCCAGTTCATCCTGCATTTCGCGCGTGATGCCATGCTGGGCGGCGACGTTCTCGGCGGTGATGCCCATGTGGAAGTGCTCGAAGGGGTCTTGCAGCACGCCGACGGTGTAGTCGATGCCCTGCAGGTCACCCATGCGCGCGCCCCAACGGGCTTGCGGCAGCAGGTAGGGGCCACGGCTCATGGATTCGGCGCCAGCGGCCAGGGCCACATCGGTGTCACCCAGCAGCAGGGTCTGGGCGGCCGAGACGATGGCTTGCAGGCCAGAGCCGCACAGACGATTGACGTTGAAGGCTGGGGTTTCCTTGGGCACGCCCGCGTTCATCGAGGCGACGCGGCTCAGGTAGGCATCGCGCGGCTCGGTCGGGATCACGGTACCCATGACCACATGGCCGACATCGCTGGCGGCGACGCCCGAGCGCTCGATGGCGGCGCGGGTGATGGCGCTGGCCAGGTCTGCCAGTGGCAGGTCCTTGAGAGACCCACCGAAACCACCGATGGCCGAACGGACTGCACTGACGACGTAGATTTCTGCGTTGCTCATGGAAGGCTCCGATTGCGAAGGCATGGCGGGACCGGCACAGGCTCTGAGACAATGGCCGGCGTTCCCGGAATGGGTCGAGTCTAGGCAACCGCCCAGGCTTGGCCTATGCCGGATCTGTTCAGTAAACCTGGCATTTTTTGCCACCCAGCATAGACAGTGAAAACCAGCCATGCGCGATAGCGATTCGGTCGCGGTGTACTTTCTCAACGCCATGCTCCATGCCCTGCGCGAGCGCCCCGCCGAACGCGATGCCTACCTGCGCGGCGTGGGGATCGACCCGGCACTGCTCGAGCAGCCCCAGGCCAGGGTGCCGGCCAAGGCGTTCGCCCAGCTCTGGTTGCAAATGATCCATGTGCTGAACGATGAGTTCTTCCACCTCGACAGCCATGGCATGCCCTTGGGCAGCTTCGCCCTGATCTGCCGGGGGTTGATCCAGGAGCCCACCCTGGAAAAGGCCTTACGCCAATACCTGGGCAATTTCGCGCTGTTCCTGCGCGATGTGCGCGGTACATTTTCGGTGCGCGGCGGGCGGGTGGTGATCAGCGTGCAGTCGAGCATCACCGATCCGTTGACGCGGGTCTACGCCGAAGAAACCTACCTGGTGCTGGTGGTCGGATTGCTGTGCTGGCTGGCCGGACGGCGCATCGCGATCGACCGTACCGAACTGGCCGTGGCGCGCCCGGCCCAGGAGGACGACACCTTGTTGTGGGGCCCGGACCTGCGGCTGGGCAGTGGGCGTACGGAAGTGGAATTCGACAGCGCTTACCTGCGCTTGCCGGTGGTGCAGGATCTGGCCGCGCTGAAGACTTTCCTGCGCAGTGCGCCCCAGGGGTTGGTGATTCGTTTTCGCAATCAGAACGGCCTGGCAGCGGTGGTCTATCGCCATCTGCGTGCCCGGCGCTACGGCCAATGGCCGACCCTCCAGGCCATGGCCGAGCAGCAGGGCATCAGCGCCAGCACCTTTCGCCGGCAGCTGGAGCGCGAAGGGCGCTCCTACCAGCAGATCAAGGATGAAGTGCGCCGTGCCATGGCGTTCGAACGTTTGCGCGAAGGTGTGCTGAGCATCGCCGAAATCGCCGAGCAGACCGGCTTCCAGGAGCCCAGCGCCTTCCACCGCGCTTTCAAGAAATGGACCGGTTACAGTCCGGGCAGCTATCGGGCGCGATTGGCCGATCGCACCCGCTAGGCGTTGTCAGTCGCGCAGCTCCCGTGCCAGTGCCTTGACCCGGGTGAGGTCACCCTTGGCGACCTTGGCAACGCGCTTGCCATAGTCGGGGTCGGCCTTGTAGAGGAACGACAGGATGATGTGCTTGCTGTCGTCATCGGCCCCCGCCAGGGACTGGCCAAAACTGTTCACCAGGTCGCGCTGCTCCTGCTTGCTGTAGGACCGGTACAGCTCACCGGCCTGCTTGAAGTTCTGCTCCCGTGTGATGCCGCGTTGCTGGGTGCTGCCAGCCAGGGGTAGCTGGCTGTAGCGCGCCGACACGGTGCTGGTGCGCGGCTGCAGGCGGCTGGGCTCGTAGTTGACCATGCTGCGGGTGCGCCCGTTGTCGAGGGCAGCGTCCTGGTTGCCGTTGTTCACCGCCGCCCGTGGCTGGTTGATCGGCAAGCGGCCGGCATTGGCGCCGACCCGGTACATCTGGGTGTCGGCGTAGGAGAACAGGCGTCCTTGCAGCAGGCGATCCTCGGAAGGCTCGATGCCCGGGATCAGGTTGGATGGGGCCAGCGTCACCTGTTCGGTTTCCTGGAAGAAGTTGTTTACGTTGCGGTTGAGCACCATCTGGCCGACACGGCGCTGCGGTACATCAGGCCAGATCTTGGTCGGGTCCAGCGGATCGAAGTCGAAGGCCGCCAGCTGCTCGGGCTTGAGCGTCTGGATGTACAGGTCCCATTTGGGGAACTCGCCACGGCCAATGGCAGCGACGAGGTCGTGGGTCATGTGGTTGAAGTCCTGGCCCTGGATACGCTCGACCTCCTTGGGTGCGAGGTTTTCGCGGCCTTGCAGGCTCTTCCAGTGGAACTTCACATAGGTTACGTCGCCCTGGGCATTGACGAACTTGTAGGCATGTACGCTGTTGCCGTCCATGTGCCGGTAGCTCTTGGGGGTGCCCTCGTTGGAGTACAGCAAGGTGAGGGTGCGGGTGGCCTCGGGCATGTGCGAGAACAAGTCGAAGCGCCGGGCGTCGTTGGCCAGGTTGGTGCGTGGATCGGGTTTGAAGGCATGGACCATGTCGGGGAATTTCATCGCATCGCGGATGAAGAAAGTCGGGAAGTTGTTGCCAACCAGGTCCCAGTTGCCGCTGCTGGTATAGAAACGGGTGGCGAAGCCGCGAGGGTCGCGCAGGGTTTCCGGTGAGTGCAGACCATGAACCACCGAGGAAAAACGCACGAATACGGGCGTTTTTTCTCCCGGCGTGAACAGTCGGGCCTGGGTCAGCGTGGAGAGATCTTCGAACGCGGTGAACTCACCATGGGCACCCGTGCCACGGGCATGGACGACGCGTTCAGGAATACGTTCTCGGTCGAAACGTTGCAGCTTCTGGATGAGCTGCACGTCCTGAAGCAATACCGGGCCGTTGGCTCCAGCGGTCTGCGAATGCTGGTTGTCGCCAACCGGGGCGCCGTTGTCGCGTGTCAGGGGGGCGGCATGCAGGGTGGCGCTGGCAAGCAACGTCGCACCGAGCAGACGCCCGACGATGCGGGTGGGTCGGGTTGCGGGCATGGAAAGGTACCTGAGGGCTATTGATCGGGTGATCGATGCTAGGGGTACACATCCACGCTTTCAGTCGGTGCGAACGTTGTTTGTCGTGGCTGTTTTCAGGGCAGGGTGTCAGCCCGGGACCATGGCAAAGCCTACGCCGAAGCGGTTCCAGGCATTGATGGTGGCGATGGCCAGGGTCAGGTTGGCGACTTCGGCGGGCTCGAAGTGTTCCAGCAGGGCTTCGTACTCCGGCTGCGGCGCGCCGCGCTCGGGCAGGCGGGTGAGGCATTCCAGCCAGGCCAGGGCGGCCCGTTCGCGTGGGGTGAAATAGCGTGTTTCCTGCCAGGCGCAGAGGGTCTGCAGGCGAGCCTCGGTCTCGCCAGCCTTGCGCGCATCGTTGGCGTGCATGTTGACGCAATAGGCGCAGCCGTTGATCTGCGAGGCGCGCAGGCGGACCAGTTCGAGCAGGGAGTTTTCCAGGCCGCTGTTGGCGAGGGCTTGCTCCAGGCCGATCATGGCTTTGTAGGCTTGCGGGGCGTGCTTGGCCCATTCGATACGTTCGTGCATGGCGGACTCCGGTGTAAGGGGATCACGTTTGCCGGCGCTGGGGCAGCGCCTGGCCTTGGTCATACGTTAGCGCTAGGGCACGAACGGCCCGATAGCCAATCCTGCGCTTTGCCAGGAGGCCAATGGGCTATTCAGGGGGCCACTGACCTGCATCCAATCTCTTCATTTTTGCTGGCGCCGCTCAGCCGCGATAATGAACCCGTCTTGCACCGAGAGATTTCCTACGATGTCCGATGAACGTTTCATGCGCGAAGCCCTCGACCTGGCCCGCGCCAATATCCAGGCCGGCGGCCGGCCATTCGGCGCCGTGCTGGTGTATCAAGGGAAAGTGCTGGCGCGTGCCGTCAATGAAATCCACAGCACCCAGGACCCGACCACCCACGCGGAAATGCAGGCGATCCGCAAAGCGGCCCAAGCCCTGGGGCAGGCGCGTCTGGACGGCGCCGAGATCTACGCCAGTGGTCATCCATGCCCGATGTGCCTGGCTGCCATGCACCTGTGCGGCATCGAGCGCGCCTGGTTCGCCTACGACAACGACGAGGGCGAGCCCTATGGGCTGTCCACCGCGGCGGTGTATGCCCAGATGGCTCGTCCACCCCAGCAGCAAAGACTGCCTCTGCGGCCGCTCAAACCCGCCGGTGAGGCCGACCTGTACCTTCAATGGAAGCAGGCGCACCAGGGATGAGAGGCGCACTGAACCTATTGCTGGTGCTGTTGCTGGCACTGAACCTGCGGCCGATTCTCACCAGTATCGGTCCGCTGCTCGAACCCATGCGCGCAAGCACCGGCCTGGGCTACCAGCAGGCTGCGCTGCTGACGGCTTTGCCGGTGCTGTGCATGGGCCTGATCCCATTGCTGCAACCCTGGCTGCGCCGCTGGTTGAGCGAGCATGGCGGCATGCTCATGGGCCTTGCGGCAATCGCCCTGGCGTGCCTGTGGCGCTTGCAACTGAACAGCGCCTGGGCGCTGATTGCCAGTGCCGTGCTGGCCGGGCTCGGCGTGGCCGTTGTCCAAGGGATGATGCCTGGGCTGGTCAATCGCTGGTTCCCCACGCGCCTGGCGACCACCATGGGCCTGTACTCGGCGGCGTTGATGAGCGGCGGTGGTTTGGCGGCCGTGCTTGGCCCGTCCATCAGTGCCGCGACCGGGCGCTGGCAGGTCGGCCTGGGCGTCTGGGCGCTCCCGGCGGTGCTGGCAGTATTGGCCTGGCTGGCGCTGCGACCACGGCACAACACGCCGAAACTCGCCGGTGGCGGGGGTGGGCATTGGTTCGGCAACCGCCGGGCTTGGCTGCTGGCCAGCTACTTCGGACTGATCAATGGCGGCTACACCAGCATGGTGGCGTGGTTGCCGGCCTACCACATCGAGCACGGCGGTACCGCGCAGGGGGGTGGTGAGCTGGTGGGTTTGATGACGATCTTCCAGGTCACCGGCGCCTTGGGGCTGCCGCTGTTGCTGCGCAGCCTGGCGGACCGTCGCCCGGGCCTGTGGCTGGCGCTGTCTATCCAGTTGGGGGGCTTTCTTGGCCTGCTGCTGGCGCCGACCTTGGCCATGGGTGTGTGGGTGGCGATGATCGGCCTAGGCCTGGGCGCGTGCTTCAGCCTGAGCCTGACCCTGACCCTGGAACATTTGCGCAAAGATCCTGCTCAAGCGGGGAGCCTGGCCGCGTTCGTGCAGGGCATCGGGTTCATCATCACCGGGATCATTCCCTACCTGACGGGCTGGTTGCGCGATATCAGCGGCGATTTCCAGGCTTCCTGGACCTTGCTCACCATCACCGTGGTGGCGATGCTGCTGGTCACGGCGCGCTTCGCCCCGCACGGCTATGTCGCCGCCATCGCTCGCCCCGGTCAGCCGGCCCAGGCAGCGGTTAACTGAGGCCTTGCAGGGTATCGCGCACGCGGTCCAGCGCGGTGTCGATATCCAGCAATTCGATGGCCCCGAAGCCCAGCAACAGCCCCGGACGCACCGGGGCCTCGCTGTAGAACGGGGCCAGCGAATACAGGCCGACCTCTACCTTTCGCGCCAGGCTCACCAGCAAATCCACATCGACCTCGGGGCTGGCCAGGGCGCTCAAGTGAAAGCCGGCGTTGGCCGGGACGGCTGTCAGCCAGGGCGCCAAGTCGCTGCTCAGACGGGCCAGGATTCGCTCCCGGCGGGCGCTGTATACCTCATGACAGCGGCGGATATGCTTGTTCAGGTGACCTTCGCTGATGAACCGCGCCAGCGCCCATTGCTGCACGCTCGGGCTGTGCCAGTCGGTCAGGTGTTTGGCCACGCACGCCGCGCGTAGCACGCTCGCAGGCAGCACGGCGTAGCCCAGGCGCAACTCGGACAGCAAGGTCTTGGAAAAGGTGCCCACGTAGGCCACCAGCCCATGGCGGTCCAGGCGCTGCAAGGCATCGCTGCCCGGCCCCTGGTAGCGGAACTCGCAGTCGTAGTCGTCCTCGATGATCAATGCCCCCAATTCGGCGGCCCGCGCCAGCAGGGCGGTGCGCCGGCGTTCGCTCATCGGCATGCCGAGGGGGAACTGATGGGACGGTGTCACGTAGATTAGCCGCGTGCCATCGGCGATCTGTTCGACGCACAGCCCTTCGTCATCCACCGGCACCGACTGCAGGTGCGCGCCCAGCGCCAGGAACAGCTGGCGCGCCGGTGGATAGCCGGGGTCTTCCATGGCCACTTGGCAGCCGGGTTCGATCAGCACCCGGGCGATCAGGTCCAGCGCTTGCTGGGCACCGTTGCACACCATCACGTCGGCCGCGCTGCAATGCACGCCACGGGCGAAGGCGATGTGGTGGGCGATGGCTTCGCGAAGTTCCGGCAGGCCTTGGGCGTCGAACTGGCGTTGGGTGTGACGCTGGCTGCGGCGCAGGGCGTACTGCAGGCAACTGCGCCACTGATCGAACGGGAACTGCGCCTTGCTCGATGCGCCACCGACGAAGTCGTAGCGCGATGGGGTCTGCAGAGCGGACTGGGAGAGCACCGTGGCCCGCTGCTGCCAGCGCGCCACGGACGCGGCGGCGGCCAGGGGAATGGCCTGGGCCTGGATGGCTTGCAAGGGGCGTTGCGGTGTCACGAAGGTGCCGCGACCGACCACGCCGCTGAGCAGGTTGTCGTAGGTCAGGCGCGAGTAGGCCTCGGCGACGGTCTTGCGGGACACGCCCAGTTGTTCGGCGAGCAGGCGAGTGGGGGGCAGTTGGGTGCCGGCGGCCAGGTGACCGCTGTCGATGCTGGCACGCAGTTGCTGATAGAGCTGGTCGGCCAGGCCTTTGCGGCCTTGCAAGCGGATGTGCAGTTCCATGGGGTTGTCCGGGGGGTGAGAGGGCAAGCTTCGGGGTTTGTGGGGCTGGCTGCAAGGGCGCGGGCTGCAGGGCAGCCCTTCGCGGGTAAAGCCGCTCCAGCAGAGGGCAGCGCCAACCTTGTGGGCGCTACCCGCGAAGTGGCGGTCGGCTAGGTGTCTGTCAGGGCAGCGTCGACGATCTCGATCCAATGGCGCACCGGTGTGCGTCCGGCGCTGTCCAGGTGCGCCTGGCAACCGATGTTGGCGGTGGCGATGAGCTGAGGGTTGCCGCTTTCCAGCGCCGTGAGGCGATCGTCCCGCAGGCGGCGCGACAGCGCAGGTTGGGTCAGCGAGTAGGTGCCGGCCGAGCCGCAGCACAGGTGGCTGTCCGGCACGGGAGTAAGGGTAAAGCCCAGGCGTGACAGCAACTGCTCCACCGCACCGCCGAGCTTGAGGGCGTGCTGCAGGGTACAGGGGCAGTGGAAGGCCAGACGCTGCTCGGCACACAGGCCTAGTCGCTCGACGGGCTCGGCCTGCAGCACCTCTACCAGGTCTCGGGCCAGGGCGCTGACCCGGGCGGCCTTGGCGGCGTAGCGCGGATCGTTTGCCAGCAAGTGTCCGTAGTCGCGCACGAAGGCACCGCAACCACTGGCGGTCTGCACGATGGCTTGGGCGCCGGCCTCGATGGCAGGCCACCAGGCATCGATATTGCGCCGCGCCCTGGCCAGGCCGTGCTCCTGGGCGTTGAGGTGGTAGTCGACCGCGCCACAACAGCCTGCTGCGGCCACCGGTTCCACACTGATCCCCAGGCGGTCCAGCACGCGTGCGGCCGCGGCATTGGTGTTGGGCGACAGGGCCGGCTGCACGCACCCTTCGAGCAGCAACACCCGACGGGCATGGCGGGGTGCCGGGCGTTGGCCGGGAGCTGCGATCCGTGCGGGCAGCTTGGCTTTGAGCACGCCGGGCAACAGCGGGCGCAGGGCCTGGCCTGTACGGGTCAGGGCCTTGAACAGCACAGGATGCGGCACCACGGCGCGCAAGCCCTGGCGCAACAGGCGCTCACCCAGCGGGCGCGGGACCTGTCGTTCGACCACGGGGCGGCCGATGTCCAGCAGGTCGTGGTAGTTGACACCCGATGGACAGGTGGTCTCGCAATTGCGGCAGCTCAGGCAGCGGTCCAGGTGCAACTGGGTGCTGGCGCTGGCCGGCGCGCCCTCGAGCACCTGCTTGATCAGGTAGATGCGTCCGCGCGGGCCATCGAGTTCATCACCGAGCAGTTGATAGGTGGGGCAGGTGGCGGTGCAAAAGCCGCAATGCACGCAACTGCGCAAAATGCGTTCGGCCTCTTCGCCGCGTGGCAGGACCTTGGCGGCCTCGCTCAGGTTGGTTTGCATGGCAGCCTCACAGGTCTGGGTACAGGCGACCAGGGTTGAAGATGCCCTGGGGATCGAGTTGTTGCTTGAGCGTGCGGTGGTAACGCATCAGTGCGGCAGGCAGCGGCGGCATGCTGTCATCGCCCGGCGTGTACGCCGTGGCATGGCCGCCGACCTGGGCCAGTTGCGCACGTAGCTGCGCCGGCGTGGCCGAAGACTTCAACCAGCGCTGGGCGCCGCCCCAGTCGATCAATTGCCTGCCGGGCAACGCGAGTGGGCCCGTGGCGGTCGGTACCGAGAGTCGCCACAGCGGCGCCGGGTCGTCGAAAAAGGCCAGGCGCTGTTCGCGCAAGTCCTCCCAGAAGCGGCTTTCGAGCGCCTCACCCCCCAGCCGCTGGCGGGCCGACAACACCGAGCCTTCTCCGCCTTCCAGGCGCAGGTAGAGCGCTTGGCCGTCGTGACAGGCGGCGCTGATCGGCAGCGGTTGCTGACCCCATTCGGCCAGTGCGTCCAATGCTTGGTGAGTGTTCATCTCCAGGCGAAGGCTCGCGCATTGACGGGGTCGTGGCAGCACTTTCAGCGACACCTCGGTGAGCAGGCCCAGGCAGCCGAAACTGGCGACCATCAGTCGTGAGACATCGTAACCGGCGACGTTCTTCATCACCTCGCCGCCAAAACGCAGCAGCTTGCCGTGGCCGGTGATCACACGCGTGCCGAGCACGTAGTCGCGCACCGCCCCGGCCCAGGGCCGGCGTGGCCCGGACAACCCTGCGGCGACCATGCCCCCGAGGCTGGCATCCGGGCCCAGGTGGGGCGGCTCGCAGGGCAGCATCTGGCCGGCTTCGTGCAGCACTGCTTCGATCTCGCGCAGGGGCGTGCCGGCGCGGGCGGTGAGCACCAGTTCGGTCGGATCGTAGCGCACGATGCCGCGGTGGCTTCGGGTATCGAGGATTTCGCCAGTCACAGGGCAGCCCAGCATGGCCTTGCTGTTGCTGCCCTGGATGCGCAGAGGGGTGTCCATGGCCAGGGCTTGGTTGACTTGCTCGAGCAGGTCCTGGCTCATGTCGCGGTCCGCATTCATCAGAAACGCTCCAGGTCAGGGAAGGGCAGTTGGCCCTGGTGTACGTGCAGGGCGCCGAACTCGGCGCAGCGGTGCAGGGTGGGGATGTTCTTGCCGGGGTTGAGCAGGCCTTTGGGATCGAACGCGGCCTTGACCGCATGGAACAGGGTGATTTCGTCGGCGTTGAACTGGGCGCACATCTGGTTGATCTTTTCACGCCCGACGCCATGCTCGCCGGTGATGCTGCCACCGACCGCCACGCACAGCTCCAGGATCTTGCCGCCGATGGCTTCGGCGCGCTCCAGTTCGCCGGGCAGGTTGGCGTCGAACAGGATCAGCGGGTGCATGTTGCCATCGCCGGCGTGGAACACGTTGGCCACCCGCAGCCCGTATTCCCGGGACAGCTCGGCGATGCCCCTGAGTACCCCAGGCAGTTCACGGCGGGGTATGGTGCCGTCCATGCAGTAGTAGTCCGGCGAAATGCGCCCCACCGCGGGAAAGGCGTTCTTGCGCCCAGCCCAGAAACGCACGCGTTCGGCCTCGTCGCAGGCCAGGCGTACCTCGCTGGCACCGGCCTGGCGCAGCACGGCGGCGACGCGCTCGCAGTCGTCCTGCACGTCCGATTCCACACCGTCCAGCTCGCACAGCAGGATCGCCGCCGCCTCCACCGGGTAACCGGCGTGGATGAAGTCTTCGGCGGCGCGGATGGCCAGGTTGTCCATCATCTCCAGGCCGCCTGGGATGATGCCGGCGGCGATGATATCGGCGACCGCGCCGCCGGCCTTCTCGACGCTGTCGAAGCTGGCCAGCAGCACCCGCGCGACCTGGGGCTTGGGCAGGAGCTTGACGGTGACTTCGGTGACGATGCCAAGCATGCCTTCGGAGCCGGTGAACAGCGCCAGCAGGTCGAAGCCGGGGCAATCCAGGGCATCGCTGCCCAGGGTCAGGTGTTCGCCTTCGACAGTGAGGATGTCCACCTTGAGTAGGTTGTGCACGGTCAGGCCGTATTTGAGGCAATGCACGCCGCCGGCGTTTTCGGCGACGTTGCCGCCGATGGAGCAGGCGATCTGCGAGGAAGGGTCCGGCGCGTAATATAGGCCGTAAGGCGCTGCTGCCTGGGAGATCGCCAGGTTGCGCACGCCAGGCTGGACCCTGGCATAGCGCCCTTGTGGGTTGACCTCCAGGATGCGGTTGAAGCGCGCCATCACCAGCAGGATGCCCTGGGCCAGGGGCAGGGCGCCGCCGGAAAGGCCCGTGCCCGCGCCGCGCGCCACCACCGGTACGCCGCGTTGATGACACAGGCGTAGCAGTGCCTGGACCTGGTCGAGGCGCTCGGGCAATGCCACCAGCAATGGCACGGTGCGGTAGGCCGAGAGGCCATCGCATTCGTAGGGTTTGAGGTCTTCGGCGTGGTGAAGGATCTGAAGATCCGGCAGGGCGTCGTGCAGGGCTGCCAACAAGGCCGCCTTGTCCACGGTGGGCAGGGGGCCGTCCAGGTGTTCGTCGTAGAGAATACTCATGGCTCGGCTTCACGCCTCCGGTGGGAAGGCGGTTGAGCCGTGGGATGACAGCGGCATGGGCTTGGGTCTCTTGTTCTTGTCGTCAAGAGACCAGCCTAGACCACTGTGACTGTTACAGGTCGAGCACCAGGCGCGCGCTGCGGGCACGCGAGACGCAGAGCATCATGGTTTGCTGCGAGGCTTTTTCCTCGTCGCTCAGGTACTGGTCGAAATGCTCGGCTTCGCCCTCGAGGATCGCGGTTTCGCAGGTGCCGCACACGCCTTCGCGGCACAGGCACTCGACCTTGGCAGCCTTGGACTTCTCGATGGCCTGGAGGATGGTCATGCCTTCCTCGACCTGCAGCTCGGTCCCGGACTTGGCCAGCACCACGGTGAATGCAGCGCCGGCGGCGGGCGCTGCGGCGGCGAACTGCTCCCAGTGCACGCGCGAGGCATCGATGCCCGCAGCGGCGGCCGTGGCGATGACGGCGTCGATCAGCGGCTTGGGACCGCAGACATAGAGGTGCGCGTCGTCGGCCAAGCCCGCGCACAGGCCGGCCAGGTCCAGCTTGCGGTCCAGGCTGTCGATGTAGAAGCGGGTGCTTTGCGCATGCGGGCCGCTTTCCAGGTCACCCTGGAAGGCGCCGTGCTCCGGGGCGCGGAAGGCGTAGTGCAGCTCGTAGGGGGTATCGCTGCCTTCGAGTTCATGCAACTGGGCCAGGAACGGGGTAATGCCGATGCCCCCTGCGATCAGCACGTGGCGGCCGGCCGTGGGGTCCAGGGCGAACAGGTTGTTGGGGGTGGAGATGGTCAGCTCGGTGCCCACCTGGACGTGATTGTGCATGAACGCCGAGCCGCCCTTGGACTGCTCTTCCAGGCGCACACCAATCTGGTAGCTGGACAGGTCACGCGGGTCGCTCATCAGCGAGTAGGCATTGCTGAACTGGCTGCCACAGGCCGACTGCATCTGCACGATGACGTGACTGCCGCCGCTGAAGGCGGGCAGGCTGGCACCGTCTTCGCGGGCCAGGGTGAAGCGCTTGATCAGCGGCGTGGCCTGTTCCACGTCGGTGACACGCACCTTGAACATTTCGTATTGCTTGGCCATGGTTCACCTCGACTTGCTCATCACGCGGCAGGCCCTGCCGCGTGACACAGATACTGGCTCGCTCAGACGGCGAGGCACAGGTACTTGATTTCCAGATAATCCTCGATGCCGTACTTGGAGCCTTCGCGGCCCAGGCCCGATTGCTTGATGCCACCAAATGGCGCGACCTCGTTGGAGATCAGTCCGGTATTGATGCCGACCATGCCGTACTCCAGGCGCTCGGCCACGCGGAACACGCGGGCCAGGTCACGGCTGTAGAAGTACGCCGCCAGGCCATACTGGGTGGCGTTGGCCAGTTCGATCACTTCCTCGTCGGTGGTGAAGCGCACCAGCGCGGCCACCGGGCCGAAGATCTCTTCCTGTAGCAGCTCCATGCCCGGGGCGATGTCAGTGAGCACGGTCGGCTCGAAGAACTGCCCGCCCAGGGCGTGGGCCTTGCCGCCCAGCAGTACGCTGGCGCCTTTGCCGGTGGCGTCGTCGATCAGGCTGCGTACCTTGGCCACGGCCTTGTCGCTGATCAGTGGGCCAATCTGCGTGCCTTCGGTGTCGCCAGGGCCGACCGCCAGGGCGCGCACGCGCTCGACGAAGCGTTGGGCGAAGCGCTCATAGACGCTGTCGTGCACATAGAAGCGGTTGACGCACACGCAGGTTTGCCCGGCGTTGCGGTACTTGGCGATCAGTGCGCCTTCGACGGCCGCCTCGATGTCGGCGTCATCGAAGACGATGAACGGGGCGTTGCCACCGAGTTCCAGGCTGACCTTCTTGATGGTTTCGGCGCACTGGCCCATGAGCAGGCGACCCACCGGGGTGGAGCCGGTGAAGCTGAGCTTGCGCACGCTCGGGTGGCCGGTGAACTGGGCGCCGATGGCCGGGGCATCGCCGGTGACCACGCTGAACACCCCGGCAGGGATGCCAGCGCGCTCGGCCAGTTCCACCAGCGCCAGGGCGCTGAACGGGGTTTCGTTGGCCGGCTTGACCACGATGGTGCAGCCGGCGGCCAGCGCCGGGGCGACCTTGCGGGTGATCATCGCCGCCGGGAAGTTCCATGGAGTGATCGCGGTGCACACGCCGATGCCTTGCTTGATCACCAGCAGGCGTTTGTCATTGGCCGGGCTCGGGATCACATCGCCGTAGACGCGCTTGCCTTCCTCGGCGAACCACTCGACGAAGGAGGCGGCGTAGCGGATCTCGCCCAGGGCTTCGTGCAGGGGTTTGCCCTGTTCGCGGGTCATCAGTCGGGCCAGGTCCTGCTCATGTTCGAGCAGCAGTTCGAACCAACGGCGCAAAATGCTCGCCCGCTCTTTGGCGGTACGGTCGCGCCAGTCGGCCAGGGCCGCTTCGGCGGCTTCGATGGCGCGCACGGCTTCGGCGCTGCCCATCAGTGGAACATGGCCGAGCAGCTCGCCGCTGGCCGGATCATTGACCGCCAGGGTCTGGCCGCTGTCGGCGTCGCACCAGCGCCCGTCGATGTAGGCTTGCTGGCGCAGCAGTGTGGTGTCTTGAAGTTTCACGCTAGGCTCTCCGAAGGCCGCCGACCCGCAAGCCGGCGGCCGGGCGCATCAGTCCAGGTGGGCGACGGCGATCAGGTTGTGGAAATGGGCGATGCCATGCTCGCTCACGCCGCTGCGCTGCTGGTCGACCATGATCCGGCCCTGGCCACGGTAGCCACGGGATTTCAGGCCTTTCTGCACGCTTTCGACCAGGCGCAGGTCTTCTGGGCGGAAGACTTCGCGGTACCAGTCGATCAGCTTGAGCTGCTCTTCGGTCAGGTCCTTGTTCAGGAAGTAGATGTCGTAGTGCTGCAGGGTGGTTTCGGCATCGACCGGGAACTCATAGATCACGGTCATGAAGTTGGCGCCTGGCGGCACGTTGAACATGGTGCACGGCCAGGCCCAGAAACCGGCGAACGATGGGTCCTTGACGGATTCGTCGAACTTGAACGACTGCTCGGAGGGCTTGGCCAGGCCGTACTGCAGGGTCCAGTTACCGTGCAGGCTGTGGTTGTACTGGCCGACGTCCACGGAGTCGGAGAAACCTGGGTGGGCCGGGGCGCAGTGGTAGCACTCCAGATAGTTGTCGACGATCGACTTCCAGTTGGCCGGGGTGTCGCTGACAAAACGCGCGGCCAGGTGCAGGTCGTCGATCACGGCGCAGGCTTCGCGCATGCGCTTTTGCAGACCCGGCAACTGGTCTTCGACGCTGCCGGCCTCCATGTCCATGTTGATGAAGATGAAGCCTGCGTACTCTTCGACGCGTAGCTGCACCAGGGTGGAGTTTTCCTTGTCGAAGTTGACCACGTTCTCGCAGTTGCGGGCGTGGGCCAGCTCGCCGTCGAGCTTGAAGGTCCAGGCGTGATACGGGCAGGTGATGACGTTCTTGGCCTTGCCGCTGCCTTCGAGCAGTTGGTGGCCACGGTGCGGGCAGACGTTGTAGAAGGCACGCAGCACATCGTCGCGGCCACGCACGACGATGATGCTCTCGCCGATCACTTGGCGGGTGATGTAAGCGTTCTTTTCAGCGACTTCGCTGCGGTGACCGACGCAGATCCAGCTTTTGGCGAAGATCGCTTCTTTCTCGTGCTCGAACACGGCGGCCTGGGTGTAGAAGTTGGCCGGAAGGGTGAAGGCCTCTTCAGGGTTGGCGCAGAAATCGGCGGGCAGGCGTTTGAAATCGTTCATGGCTCTTTCTCGGTTTTTACTTATTGGTTAACGCGTATCTACTGGTTAACAGGTCGGGCAAAAAAATTTGACCGGACGCTTTAGGGCTGCGGTGCAGCCATCGCAGGCTTCGCCAGCGCCTACAGGAGACTGGCGATGCCCTGGGTCATACGATCAATGCAGGGCAGCGGCGCTGCGCGGTACCTGGTGCTCCGGCTCTTCGCCGGCAAGGCGTGCGGCTTCTTCCTCGATACGGTAGGCCGGAACCTGGCCGTAGTCGGCGGCGAGCCATTTGAAGAAGCCGTAGATCTTCACCAGCAGGATCACCATGAAGGGGATCGCGGTGAGGACCACAGCGGTCTTCATGGTCGACAGCGAGGCCTTGGCGAACAGCATGGCCAGCGGCACCAGGGTCAGCACGATGCACCAGAACAGACGCAGGGTCGGGGTCGGGTCCTCGCCTTCGCGCAGGTTGCGGGTGCTGGTGGCGGCCACGGCGTAGGCCGCTGCATCCATGTGCGAGGCGCAGAACACCGCCATGATGAACAGGTACACCGCCAGGAACAGGGTGCCCCATGGCAGGGCCAGCAACAGGTCGGTCACTGCGGCTTCGCCACCGACGCTGCTCAGCAGCTTTGGCACGTCGATCTGGCCGTTGATGAACTGGTGCATGCTGTAGCTTTCCAGGGCGCCGAAGAAGAACCAGCAACCGAAGCTGCCGCCCAGCAGCAGGGCGAACACCACTTCCTTGATCTGACGGCCGCGCGAGACACGGGCGACGAACATGGCAACGCCTGGGGCGTAGGACACCCACCACAACCAATAGAACACGGTCCAGTTGCGGGTGAAGGCGCCGTCACCGGCAGGGTCGGTGAACAGGCTCATGTGCACGTAGTGCTGGATCATCAGGCCGATGGCGTTGGCAGTGTTGTTAACGGTGAACTGGGTCGGACCGACCAGCAGCACGACCACGGCGAACAACAAGGCGCCGATGCACACCATCTTCGACAGGCGCTGCAGGCCACCGTCGATGCCGATGTAGGAGCTGAGCGAGAACAGCAGCGCTACCGCACCGATCACCATCAATTGCACGGTGAAGGTGTTGGGAGTGCCGGCTAGGTCCGACAGGCCGCGGGTCAGGGTCGAGGCGGTCAAGGCCAGGGAAACGGTCAGCGCGCCCATCATGGTCAGCAGGAAGATCAGGTCGACGGTGCGTCCCACAGGGCCGGTGGCCTTGAAGCCGGTCACCGCTTCGATGATCGAGGCCAGGTTCAAGCCGCTCTTCTTGCGCACGTGGAAGTGGTAGGCCATGGCCAGCGAGGCCAGGGCGTAGATCGACCAGGCGCTGATACCCCAGTGGAAGAACGAGTAGCTGACGCTGTACTCCAGAGCTTGGGCCGACATCGGGGCGATGTTAAGACCGGGGGTCTGGTAGTAGTAGGCCCATTCCATCACGCCCCAGTACAGGGTCGAGGAACCCATGCCGGCGCAGATGAACATGAAGACCCAGGTCGCGGTGGAGTATTCCGGTTTGCCAGCGCCCAGGCGGATGTTGCCGTACTTGCTGAAGGCAAGGTACAGAACGGCCAGGGAGCTGCCGAACACCAGCACCTGGACGCTGGTGCCGAAGGTACGGGTGGACAGTTCGAACAGGTGGTTGGCCATGCTTTCCGCTTGGGCGGGGTAGGCAGCAAGGCCGATGACAGTGAGCAGTACAGCGATCAGGCTCACGGTAATCAGGAACACATCAATCTTTTTATTGTTGTGGGACATCAATTGTCTCCTGGAGCGTTTGGAATGCTAAGCGCTTGGGAAGTCCATGTCAGATAGAGCTTTTTTCCTCGACTGTTAACCTAAAGTTTACGCATATCTTTTGGTTAACGAAGTGTGCATTGAAATGGGGCAAAACTGCAATAGGATCGTCAGACAATCTGATGGTTGGTGGCGTCTATTTCGCGGGTAAACCCGCTCCTCCAGGGTCGCGGGGCCTGGCGAGCGGGTTTATTTGCTAATGGACGCCGCCGAATCAGGCCCCCAGCAGTTCTGCGATGGCCTTGCCGACTTCCTGGGTCGAGCGGTTCCCGCCCATGTCGCGGGTGGTATCGCCGTTGGCGATGACCGTCTCGATGGCCTTGAGGATGTCGTCGTGGGCGGCCTGGTAGCGGGCGTCTTCACTGTCCTTGCCGAGGAATTCGAGCATCAGCGCGCCGGACCAGATCATGGCGATCGGGTTGGCGATGTTCTTGCCGTAGATGTCCGGCGCCGAGCCGTGTACCGGTTCGAACAGCGATGGGAACTTGCGCTCCGGGTTGAGGTTGGCCGACGGTGCGATACCGATGGTGCCCGCGCAGGCCGGGCCCAGATCCGAGAGGATGTCGCCGAACAGATTGGACGCCACCACCACGTCGAAGCGTTCCGGCTGCAGCACGAAGCGGGCGCAGAGGATGTCGATGTGCTGTTTGTCCCAGCTGATCTCTGGGTAGTTGGCTGCCATGGCGGCGGTGCGCTCGTCCCAGTAAGGCATGCTCACGGCCATGCCGTTGGACTTGGTCGCGGAGGTGACGTGCTTGCGCTCGCGGGTCTGGGCCACGTCGAACGCGTACTTGAGGATGCGGTCCACACCACGGCGGGTGAACACCGACTCCTGCAGGACGAACTCGTTCTCGGTGTTCTCGAACATGCGACCGCCCAGGGAGGAGTATTCGCCTTCGGTGTTTTCGCGAATCACCACGAAGTCGATGTCACCCGGTTGCTTGTTGGCCAGCGGGCAGGGCACGCCAGGGAACAGGCGAACCGGACGGATGTTCACGTACTGGTCGAAGTCGCGGCGGAACTTGAGCAGCGAGCCCCACAGGGAAATGTGGTCCGGGACTTTGTCTGGCCAGCCGACCGCACCGAAGTACAGGGCGTCGAAGCCCTTGAGCTGTTCGAACCAGTCGTCGGGCATCATCTTGCCGTGAGCCAGGTAGTAGTCACAGCTGGCCCACTCGAAGAATTCGATCTCAAGGTTCAGGCCATGTTTGCGCGCGGCGGCTTCGACCACGCGGATGCCTTCGGGGAGGACTTCGTTGCCGATGCCGTCACCGGGGATGGCGGCGATTTTGAAGGTCTTGCTCATGGGGGCGCACTCGCTGTTCTGGGTAACGGATGCTGGCCATGCTATAAGGACGCTAACCGGAGATAATCTGGTGAATCATCAATTCTTGGTGCACGAATCGTGAATAATCTGCCTAACCTTGACGACCTGGATATCTTCCTGCAGGTGGCGCGCCGCGCCAGCTTCGCCGCCGTGGCCGACGAGCGCGGCATGTCGGCTGCCTTTGTCAGCAAGCGTATTCGTCTGCTTGAGGAGAATCTCGGTGTGCGGCTGCTGCACCGCACCACCCGGCGGGTGACGGTGAGCGAGGAGGGCGAGCGGGTGTACCAGTGGGCGCTGCAGATCTTCGAATCCCTGCAACGCATGGACGATGACCTCAACGCTGGCCAGCGCGAACCGGCCGGGCAGTTGCGTATCGCCAGCAGCCTGGGGCTGGGCCGACGCTTCGTGGCGCCTGCGCTGTCGGAGCTGGCGGCGCGCTACCCGAAGCTGGATATCCGCCTGGATGTGCATGACCGCCTGATCGACCTGATTGCCGAGGGGGTGGACCTGGACATTCGCGTGGGCAACGTCATTGCGCCGAACCTGATCGCCAAGCTCCTGGCGCGCAACCGTCGAGTGCTGTGCGCGGCACCTGGCTACCTGGCGCGCAGGGGCACGCCCAAAAGCCTGGCGGATCTGGCCAGCCATGACTGCCTGGTGATCAAGGAGCGTGACCACCCGTTTGGTGTATGGCACCTGGAGGGACCAGGCGGCGAGCAAAGCGTGCGGGTGACCGGCCCGTTGTCCAGCAACCATGGCGAGGTGGCGCACCAATGGTGCCTGGATGGGCGGGGCATCCTGTTGCGCTCATGGTGGGATGTGCACGACAACCTTGCCGATGGGCGACTGGTTCAGGTGCTGGAGGACTATCAGCAGGCGGCGGACATCTGGGCGGTGTACACCACGCCCCTGGCCGGGTCGGCCAAGGTGCGGGTGGCGGTGGAGTTCTTCCGGCAGTACTTCGCCGAGCGATATCAGTTGCCTGTGTGAGCCTTGATGTTCAGCGTTGTTGCGTTCGCGGGTAAACCCGCTCCCACAGGGACAGCGGTGTCATTGAGAGCACCGCAGAGCCTGTGGGAGCGGGTTTAGCCATGAAAGGGCCAGTACGCTCTGCGCCTGACCCTGCTCAATGCGCTCCGGCAGCTTTGCTCAGGTCACTCTCGGCCCATTCGGTGTAGATGCAGGCATCAGCCACTGCCCAGCGGACCTTCACGGTATCTCCGGGCTGCATCGGCATGCCGGCTGCCGACAGCGCCTTGACGGTCATTTCGGTGCCGCCGACAGTCACAACATGGCAGGTCTGGCTCTCGCCGAGGAACAACACTTCCCCTACCTTGGCGGTCACTTCGTTCCAGCCGGCGGGCAATGGCTCGCGGGCTGCCTGCTCGGCGCTCAAGGCCAGGGCTTTTTCCGGGCGCACCATGATCAGCGCATCCTGCCCGGCATTAAGGCCCGTGGTCAGGCGGATCGCCAAGGACTGCCCTTCGAACGCGGCCGCGCCATGGCTGCTGGCCTTGACCTGCAGGAAGTTGGAATTGCCCAAAAACGATGCCACGAAGGCATTCGGCGGGTTCTGGTACAGGTCATAACCCGTGCCCAGGCCGACGATCTTGCCGTGGCTGAAGATCGCGATGCGCTGGGACAGGCGCATGGCTTCTTCCTGGTCGTGGGTCACGTAGACGATGGTGATCCCCAGGCGGCGGTGCAACTGGCGCAGTTCGTCCTGCAGGTCTTCGCGCAGCTTCTTGTCCAGCGCGCCAAGGGGCTCGTCCATCAGCAGGATGCGCGGCTCGTACACCAGCGCCCGGGCAATGGCCACGCGTTGCTGCTGACCACCGGAGAGCTGGGCGGGGCGGCGGTGGGCGAACTTTTCCAGCTGCACCAGCTTGAGCATGGCGTCGACCCGCTTGGCGGTCTCGGCGGCGCTCTGCTTGCGGATCGCCAGGGGGAAGGCGATGTTGTCGCGCACCGACAGGTGCGGGAACAGCGAGTAGCGCTGGAACACCATGCCGATGTCACGCTTGTGCGGCGGCACTTTCACCAGCGATTGGCCGTCCACCAGAATTTCGCCGCTGCTGGGGGTCTCGAAGCCTGCCAGCATGGACAGGGTGGTGGACTTGCCCGAGCCGCTGGAGCCAAGGAACGTCAGGAACTCGCCGTCCTGGATCTCCAGGTTGATGTTGTCCACCGCGGCGAAGTCGCCGTAGTGCTTGTTCAGGTTGCGCAGGCTGACCAGGGTCTTGGCGGGCGCGGCATCTTTCATCACTGCACTCATTGTTGTTGTCTCCGGGCGCTCAGGCGCTGACTTCGTTGCGCCGGCGCAGGGCGGCGGCGATGACCATGACCAGGACCGACAGGCCGATCAGCAGCGTCGAGGCGACGGCGATCACTGGGGTCAGGTCCTGGCGCAGGGTGGTCCACATCTTCACGGGCAGGGTCTGCAGGGTTGGGCTGGCCATCATCACGCTGAGCACCACCTCGTCCCAAGAGACCAAAAAGGCGAACAGGCCACCGGCGATCATCCCTGGACGGATCGCCGGGAAGGTCACCTTGAAGATCGCCTGCAAGCGCGAGGCGCCGCAGATCACCGCGGCGTCCTCGATCGACTGGTCGAACAGCTTGAGCGAGTTGATGATCGAGATGATGGTGAAGGGCAGCGCGACGATGACGTGGCTGACCACGAAGGAGAACAGCGTGCCGGTGTAGCCGAGCTTGAGGAACAGCGCGTACACCGCCACGGCGATGATCACCAGCGGCACGATCATCGGCAGGGTGAACAGGCCATACAGCAGCTCGCGGCCTGGGAAGCGTCCGCGTACCAGGGCAAAGGCCGTGGGCAGGCCCAGCAGTACGGCGCAGATCGTGGTGAGCACGGCCACCTTGAGGCTGGCCAGGGCAGCGTCCATCCACTCGGGGTTGGAGAAGAACTGGCCGTACCACTTCAAGGTCCAGCCGGGTGGGGGGAACACCAGCCACTGGGACGAGCCGAACGACAGCAGCACGATGAACAGGATCGGCAGCAGCAGGAAGGCCGCGATCACCCCGGTGGTCAGGTACAGGCCCGTGCGCAGCGGCCGGCCCATGGCATTGGGAGTCAGGAGCATGGCGGTTTACCTCGCGTTGCCGACCGGGGATTCCGGCTGCAGCTTCAGGTAGAAGTAGAAGAGCACCAGGGTGATCAGTACCAGCAACGCAGCGGCGGCGCTGGCCAGGCCCCAGTTGAGGAACGATTGCACCTGCTGGACGATGAATTCAGGCAGCATCATGTTCTGTGCGCCGCCGAGCAGGGCGGGGGTCACGTAGTAACCGAGCGACATGACGAACACCATCAGCGCGCCGGAGAACAGCCCCGAGCGGCACAGTGGGATGAACACCTTCCAGAAGTTGGTCCAAGGGCTCGCGCCGCAGATCGAGCCGGCCTGCAGGACCATCGGGTCGATGGCCTGCATGGTCGCCTGCAGCGGCAGCACGATGAACGGAATCATGATGTAGCTCATGCCGATCACCACGCCTGTGAGGTTGTGCACCATCTCCAGCGGCGCATCGATGATGCCCAGCGCCATCAACACCTTGTTGATCACCCCCGAGGCCTGCAGCAGCACCAGCCAGGAGTAGGTGCGGGCCAGCAGGCTGGTCCACATCGACAACAGTACGATGTTCAGCAGCCAGCGGCCCCAGCCGCGCGGCACCAGGGTGATCGCCCAAGCCAGCGGGAAGCCCAGCAGCACGCTGATCAGGGTCACCAAGCCCGCTACAGAGAAGGTGTTGAACAGCACCCGCGCATAAGCCGAATTGGCGAACAACTGCTCATAGTTGCCTAGCCCCGGTACGGGCTCCAACACCCCGCGCAGCAACAGGCCAATCAGCGGAGCGAAGAAGAACAGGCCCAGGAAAAGCAGCGCCGGCAGCAGATTGCGGCTGCCCCGCCAGCGCTGGCTCAGGGGAGGGCGGCGCACGGCCGCTCCCGGGGCGCCGGTGCCGCTAGGGGCACCTTGGGCGTTGTGCAAGGCGTTGATGGCGACTTTCATTTGACCAGCCACTCATTCCAGCGGGCCGCGATGGCCTGGCCGTTCTTCGCCCAGTAGGCGAAGTCCAGGGTCACCTGGTCCTGGGCATAGGCAGTCGGCAGGTTCGGTGCCAGCTCCGGCTTGAGCTGGGCGATGCTGTCGAGGTTGACCGGGGCGTAGGCGGTGAGATTGGCAAAGTCCGCTTGCCCCTTGGCGCTGCTGGCGTTGGCCAAGAACTTCATGGCCGCGTCCTTGTTCTTGGCGCCCTTGGGAATGACCAGGAAATCGGCCATGACCAGGTTCTGCTTCCAGCTCACGCCCACCGGCGCACCGTCCTGCTGCAAGGCGTAGACCCGACCGTTCCAGAACTGCCCGAGCGAGGCTTCACCGGAGGCAAGCAGTTGCTGGGACTGGGCGCCGCCGCCCCACCAGACGATGTCTTTCTTGATGGTGTCGAGCTTCTTGAAGGCGCGGTCCAGGTCCAGGGGGTAGAGTTTGTCCGCCGGTACGCCGTCGGCCAGCAGGGCCAGCTCCAAGACACCGGGGCTCGGCCATTTGTACAGGGCGCGCTTGCCGGGGTAGGCCTTGGTGTCGAACAGGGCCGACCAGTCCATCGGCTTGTTGGCACCGAGCTTGCCTTCGTTGTAGCCGAGCACGAAGGAGAAGAAGAACGAGCCGACGCCATGGTCGGAAACGAATCGCGGGTCGATGCGGTCGCGCTGGATCGTGGTGAAGTCCAAAGGCTCAAGCAAGCCTTCGCTGGCGGCGCGCAGGGCGAAATCGGCTTCGACATCGACCACGTCCCACTGCACGTTGCCGCTCTCGACCATGGCCTTGAGCTTGCCGTAGTCGGTGGGGCCGTCCTGCACGACCTTGATCTTGCTGCTTTCGCTGAAGGGTTCGGCCCATGCCTGTTTCTGGGCGTCCTGGGTGGTGCCGCCCCAGCTGACGAAGCTCATGCTGTCAGCAGCCAGGGTGGCTTGGCAGGCCAGGGAGAGCAGGCTGGCGGACAGCACTGCGGTGACTCGTTTGCTCAACAGCATGGTTAACGCCCTCATTGCTTTTGTTATTTGAGCGGGCTTCCTGTCGCCCGCCATGTATTCGGGGAGCAGCTTTCCAACGATGTCGCGTGGCCGTTGTTTGAAGTGTAGGTGCGGCCGGAAATCTAAGGTCTACGGGATATCATATTATGGTATTCCAAACTTTTCGCAAGAGGTCGAAGGCGACCGGCCATCACTAAAAACGCCGGCCCCACTCAGCGAAACGCCACGCCGTCCTCCAGGGGGACGGCGTGGCGTTCTCAAGCGGTGGGTTGTGTGTTTACCCGCGAAGCACACCGCAGAGCAGGACGGTGGCTGTCACGGGTGTCGGCTCAGTTGAACTCGGCGGGCTCGAAGGGAATGCTCTGCACCACCTTCAGCTCGTATCCGGCCAGGCCTGCGTATTTGAGCGGTGGCCCCAGGTGTCGCAGTTTGCCCACGCCCAAGTCCTGGAGAATCTGGGCGCCAGTGCCCACTTCGGAGTAGACCTTCGACTGGCCTCGTTGGAATGGCTTGATCGGCTGGGTCAGCTGCGGCACGCGTTCGAGCAGGGCCTGGGAGGACTCGTGGTTGGCCAGGATCACCACCACGCCCGTGCCTTCGGTGGCGACCTTTTGCAAGGCTGCCCACAAAGTCCAGTTGGCGGGCCCTGCGTATTCGGCGCCGACCAGGTCGCGTAAGGGGTCGATGACATGCACCCGTACCAGGGTCGGCTGTTCTCGACGGATATCACCCATCACCATGGCCATGTGCACGCCACCGTCGATGCGATCTTCGTAGGTCACCAGGCGGAAGGTACCGTGCACGGTGGGCAGTTCGCGCTCGCCGATGCGTTTGATGGTCTGCTCGTTGCTCAGCCGGTAGTGGATCAGGTCGGCGATGGTGCCGATCTTGATGCCGTGGCGTTCGGCGAACACTTCCAGGTCCGGGCGGCGCGCCATGGTGCCGTCGTCGTTGAGCACTTCGACGATCACCGAGGCGGGGGTGAATCCGGCCAGGCGTGCCAGGTCGCAGCCGGCTTCTGTGTGCCCGGCGCGGGTCAGCACGCCGCCTTCGCGGGCGCGCAAGGGGAAGATATGCCCTGGTTGGACGAGGTCCTCAGGACGTGCGTCGGGCGCCATGGCGGCGGCGACGGTACGGGCTCGGTCGGCGGCCGAGATGCCTGTGGTGACGCCGGTGGCGGCTTCGATAGAGACGGTGAACGCTGTGCTGAACACACTGCCGTTGGCCGGCACCATCTGCTCCAGGCCCAGACGCTGGCAGTGCTCGTCGGTCAGGGTCAGGCAGATCAGCCCGCGTGCCTCGCGGGCCATGAAGTTGATGGCCTGGGCGTCACAGCGCTCGGCGGCGATCAGCAGGTCGCCTTCGTTTTCACGGTCCTCGTCGTCCACCAGCAGGACCATCTTGCCCTGGCGGTAGTCCTCGAGGAGTTCTTCGATGCTGTTGAAAGCCATACTGCACACTCGCTGTGGTAGGGTGATTTTTATGGTATACCATCATACACAAATAACCGTTCACAGGAGAGCGATGGATGAAGGCCTACTGGATTGCCCACGTGAATGTCACCGATCCTGAGCAGTACCAGCACTACACCCAGCGCGCCCCCGCGGCCTTCGCCGCGTTCGGCGGGCGCCTGCTGGCCCGTGGCGGGCGCAGCGAGGCGATGGAAGGACGGCCCACGCCACAGCGTAGCGTGGTGATCGAGTTCGATTCATACGAACAAGCGGTGGCGTGCTACCGGTCCGAGGCATACCAGGAGGCTTGCCGGCATCGGCAGGGAGTGGCGACGGCCGAGGTGATCATCGTCGAGGGCATTGCGCCCTGAAACTACAAGGCGCAATGAGTGCAGGGCTCAGGGCGTCTTGAGATCGATTGCGAGGTCCTTGGCTGCCTTGGTGGCCAGTACACTCATGAGCTTGTTCATTTCATCCTGGCGACCGATGCCCGCTTCCGTGCCGCCCATCATCACATTGGGCACCGGGGCTCTGGCGGCAGCATCGGCCCAGGCCTTGTTGATCTGCACCAGCGCATCGAGCTTGTTCTGCAAGGCACCGTCAGCCTTCAGGGACGCCTCACGGGCGTAGGCTTCGGCGTCGGCGGTGATCTTGGTGGCCTCGGCATTGACCCGGGCCTTGTCGCGCAGCAGTTCGGCTGTCTGTTTGTCGATCTCGGCACGCCGCTTTTCTCGCTCGGCGTTGATCAGTGTGAGCTGTTTTTCCGTCTCGGCCTCGGTCGTGCGTTCGATCTGCTGGCGCAGGCTTTCCTGACGCTTGGCCTCGACATCCTTGGCTCCCCGGGCGGACACCAGCTCCTTTTCTTCCTCTTCCTTGAGGCGGTTCTGCCGGGCCACCGCCAGTTCCGCCAAGGCCTGTTGCACCCGGACCATCCGTTGCTGGTACTGAGGGTTGGGGTCGATGTGGGTGACCCGCGCATCGACGACTTCTACGCCATACAGGCGAAATTGCTGCTGCTTGCGTAGCTCCTGGCCGTGCTTGTCGAGTTTCTTCTCGATGATGAAGCGGGTGGCGGTGTTGTCGCCGAAGCTGCCCTGGTCGGTACCGGCCTGCAGGATGGCGGTCTGTGCCGGCAACGCGTCGCGCTTGATACGCACTTCCTTGCGGCTGGTGAGGTACAGGCCATTGCGCAACTGGTTTTCGAATTCGGCGCCGAAGTGGCTGCGGTTACCCGCGTAATAATCGTCTGCGCTCATCAACGAGGCTGTGGCCTGGAGGGTTTCCTTGACCGCGGGCAGCAAGGCGCGTTGCAGGAAGTTGTCTGGCGTTCGGTATTCCTGGGCGATCTTGAGGAAGGCCTCGCCCGATGGCAGGCGAAACTGCGTGCTGAACTCGGCCTTTGCATCGACGTTGCCCAGGAACACGATGGGCAGGTTTGGCAGGACGATCGAAGGCTGCCCGCTACGCCTGTCCTCCTGGATGTCCGCTTGCAGTGCGGACTGGACCCCGATGGTGCGGCGCCAGACCGTGCTGCGTCCGAACCACTTGGTGGCGTAGCCCACGTCCTCGACCACTTTCTCTTCGCCGAAGATCGTGCGCACATGGGTCATCTGACCCGCTTCGTTGTAGAAAAACACGCTATTGAACAGCACAGCCAGGCCGCCAAGGGCGAGTACCGGGAGGGTGACGGTGGTGACGAGCTTGCGGTTGATGCGAGGGGCGATGAACTTGACCAATGGAAGTTTTTGCATGGGGAACTCCTTGTCCGAGGAGCGGGCATGCTGGCGATCGGTTGCGTTGGTCACCATCAGGTGAATCAAGCGTCGCTGTAGGGGTTGTCGCAAATCAAGAAGAACAGAAGACCCGCCATGGCGGGTCTTCTGGGGTCAGGTGTCGTTGAGTGCTCAGACGCCAGCGGCGAGTTTGGCGCTCATTTGCCGGCGGCGGTAGGCGCTGTCCCGGGTCGCCAGCCACCAGTACAGTGGCGAGGTGACCAGCAGGCCCACCAGCCACGACAGGTCGGCGCCATCGATGTGGGCGGATACCGGGCCTACGTACAGCGGGGTGTTCATGAATGGGATCTGCACTGCGATACCCACCGCGTAGGCGATCAATGCCTGGGGGTTGTAGCGCCCGTAGATGCCCCCGTCGACCTTGAAGATCGACTGGATGTCATAGTCGCCTTTGTGAATGACGTAGAAATCGATCAGGTTGATCGCCGTCCAGGGCACCAACACCACCAACAGCACCAGGACCATGTCGACGAAGTGGCCGATGAAGTCCGCCGAGGCGAATACCGCCACCACGCAGCATGCCGCCAGCACGACCAGCGACAGTACCGCGCGGCTCTTGGCGGTGGGGATCCAGCGATAGGCGAAGGTCTGTACCAAGGTGATGATCGACAGTACCGCGCCATACAGGTTAAGGGCGTTGTGGCTGATCACGCTGAGCAGGAACAGCACCAGCATCAGTGGGCCGATGGCGCCGGTGGCGAGCTTGACGGCATCCATGGTGTCCATGCCCGCCGGGATCGCCAGTACCGCCACCGCACCGAACACGAACGACAGGCTCGAGCCCAAGGCCGAGCCCAGGTAGGTGGTCCAGAAGGTCGAGGACACCTTCACGTCGGCCGGTAGGTAGCGCGAGTAGTCCGACACATACGGGGCGAAGGCGATCTGCCACAGCGCTGCCAGCGACACGGTGGCCAGCCAGCCGGAGATGTTGAAGCTGCCGCGGGTCAGGAAGTCATCGCTTTGCACGTGGCTGAAGATGTAGCCAAAGCCCACCACGATGCCGATGCCCAGCACCCAGGTGCCGATGCGGTTTAGCACATGGATGAAGCGATAGCCGATGATGCCGATGATGCCCGAACCCAGCGCGCCGATGACGATGCCCACCGGGACCGGCACGGTATCGACCACGCCATGCAGCGACTTGCCGGCCAGCACGATGTTGGAGGCGAAGAAACCGATGTACATGACCCCGGCGATCACCACCACCAACAGTGCGCCGAGCGAGCCGAACTGGGCGCGGCTCTGGATCATCTGCGGGATGCCCATCTGTGGGCCCTGGGCCGAGTGCAGCGCCATCAACACGCCGCCGACCAAATGGCCGACCAGGATGGCGACGATGCCCCACACCAGGTTGAGGTGGAACAACTGCACGCCCAAGGCGCCGGTGACAATCGGCAGGGGGGCGATGTTGCCCCCGAACCAGAGGGTGAACAGATCCCTTACCTTTCCATGGCGGTCTTGCGGGGGCACGTATCCGATCGTGTGTTTTTCTATGAGAGGGGCCGATGTAGCTGCACGGGTCATGACGGACTCCAAGGCAGGGAGGGGCGCAGGAATGTGCCCGGGTGCGGGCCGGCAAAGGGCGACGCGTTCTTGTAAGCGCGATCATGAGGGGTGGGAGCGGATCGATAAATTAGTAAATATGTGCCTACAAACGTTAAAAAAACTAAGGCTGACAAACGGTTAGCAAACGGCCGATGCAAGGGCCGGGCAGGGGGTGTATCCTTCATTTGACGTTTGGGACTCATCAAATGAGGCTTTCCATGATCGAGACCACCAAAAAGCCCACGCCACGCCGCGCGCGTTACGCCACCATCGAAGGCGGACGCAAGGCCACGCCAGGCAGCGAAACCGCCGGGGTGTTCTGGGGCTATACACAGACTCATGACCAACGCACCGAAGCACAGCGCCTGGCGCAGATCCGCGACGGCTTGTCCGCCAAGCTCTACCTGGAGGTCAAGCGCTTGTTCGGCTTGCCCGAAAAACAAGTGGCCGAACTGTTCAATGCTTCGATCTCGACCCTTGAACGCCGTGTGCGGGACAACCAGCCACTCGATGCCGTGGCATCCGAGCGTCTGGACCGGATCGCCGAGATCACCCACCAGGCCGTGGCGGTGTTCGAGAGTGAGGAACAGGCTGTGGCCTGGATGTCCCAACCCAACGATGCCCTTGGCGTCATGACGCCGGTGATGCTGTGCCAGACCGAGATCGGTGCACGGCAAGTGCGTCGGGTGCTGGCGGCCCTGGAGTGGGGCGGCGTCGTCTGATGCTGGCCTGGCGTGTGGCCAAGGCCTCCCGGGCCGATGACCTGAGCGGCAAGGGAGCGGCCTTGGTTGGTGGCCGTTGGAACCAGGTCGATGTCCCTGCGCTGTACATGGGGCTATCACCGGCGATCTGCACCTTGGAGACGTTCGTGCATGCCGCCGGGCGTCCGCAGTTTCCCTTGAAGATCACCTGCTTCGAACTGCCTGACGACCCCGCCCTGTACCTGGCGCCCGGGCCGCAGGACCTGCCGCCCGGCTGGGATGCGCTGCCCGCCGACAGCCCCAGCATGGCGTATGGCACGCGCTGGCTCCAGGCCCGCAGCCATTTGGGCCTGGTCGTGCCGTCGGTGGTGTTGCAGCTTGAACGCAACCTGGTGGTCAACCCCCTGCACCCGGCCGCGGCGCACATCCGGGTGCGCGAGGTGCTCGATTTCGTCTATGACGAGCGGATGTTCAAGGTACGCGAATTCTGAGGAGGCCTACATGGGCAATTGCCGATCCTGCAGCACTTCCTTCATGACCAAGGTGGAGCTCAGCCGCTGCACATTGGGGATGCTGGTGAGCTGTTCGTCGTACAGCTTCTGAAACGCCGGCAGATCGCGAGCGACCACATGCAGCAGGTAGTCCGGGTCGCCGAACAGACGCTGGGCTTCGACGATCTGTGGGATCGCTGCCACCGCAGTCTCGAAATCCGCTACCGGTTGGCGGGTGACCTCGCGCAGGGTGACGAACACCAGTGCGGCGAAGTTCAGGCCCAGCGCGCTGGGCGCCAGGCGTGCGTGATAGCCCAGGATGGCGCCGGATTCTTCCAAGGCTTTGAGACGACGGTGGCAGGGCGAGAGGCTCAGGCCTACACGATCGGCCAGTTCGGTCACCGAAAGGCGACCGTCTTTTTGTAGCTCGGCAAGAATCTTTCGATCTGTTCTGTCCACGAGGGAGAACCTTCCATTTTTTTGAGCAATGGCGGGAATATACGAAAGAAAATCCCCCGTTGAAATCCGTACTCTTTTTTCACCCAACCGAGTGTGAAGGAAGATTCAACGTGGCAATCAGTGTGTTGACGGCGTTCTGGGCTGTGTCGATGTTGTTCGTGATCACCCCTGGCGCGGACTGGGCCTATGCCATCTCGGCGGGCATGCGCGGACGCTGGGTGATGCCAGCGGTGGCAGGGATGCTGTCGGGGCATTTTGCGGCGACCTTGATCGTTGCGGCGGGGGTGGGCAGCTTGATCGCCGGGCATCCGCTGGCGCTGTCGTTGCTGACGTTGGCCGGTTGCATCTACCTGCTGTGGTTGGGCACCAACTTGTTGCTGAGTCCGTCGGTGCCACAGGCGGGCGCATCGCACAGCCAGGAGAGCGGATCGCGCTGGGCACTGAAAGGGTTTTGCGTGAGCGGCCTGAACCCCAAGGTGTTCTTGCTGTTCGTTGCGCTGTTGCCGCAATTCACCGACCCGGCATCGAGCTGGCCGGTGTGGATGCAGATATTGCTGCTGGGCCTGGTGCACTTGGCCAGTTCGCTGGTGGTGTACCTGATGGTGGGTTACGGGGCCAAGGCCGTGCTGCGCACTCGGCCGGCGGCGGCCAAGGTCGTGGGGCGAGTGTCGGGGCTGGTGATGATCCTGATTGCGCTGGGGCTGATTGCAGGGCAGATGCGCTGAAGCTGCCGGCTGTGACGCGGGGCGCGTCGATCAGCGGATGAAATGCACCTTGCCGGTATCGTCGTTGCCCATGTAGATGCCATAGACCCCCGCCTGGCGTTCGAGGATATAGCGCTCGAGAATCTGCCGGATGGCGGGGTAGTAGATCTCGTCCCAGGGGATCTGGTCGGGCTCGAAGAAGCGGTAGGCGAGGGTCTCGGGGCCGTGCTGGCCGGTCTCTTCCGTGGCGATGGCGCGGAAGATGATGTACACCTCGCTGATCTTGGGCACGCTGAAGATCGAATAGGGCGAGACGATCTCGCCGCGCACGCCGCTTTCTTCCCAGACCTCGCGCAGGGCCGCCTGTTCGGTGGTTTCGCCGGCCTCCATGAAGCCTGCGGGCAAGGTCCAGGTGCCGGGGCGTGGCGGGATCGCGCGCTGGCACAACAGGTACTTGCCGTCACGCTCGATGATGCATCCAGCGATGATCTTGGGGTTGATGTAGTGGACGTAGCCGCACCCGGTGCAATGCAGGCGCTCGTGGGTGTCGCCGCTGGGAACGCCCCGGGCAAGCGCAGTGGTGCAGTGCGGGCAGTAGCGCGGGGCGGCGGGCATGATCAGCGGCCTATGCGAGGATCTTTGAGGGCCAGGGGTTCGACGATGTCACGGACCTTGGCGTTGTCGTCCTGCTTCTGGCGCAGGTAATCCAGAGCCACCTTGGCGGCGGCGCGCACATGGTCGACCGAGGCCTGGTGGGCGAGCTGGGGATTGCCGGTCTTGATCGCCTCGACGATCTTTTCCATTTCCCGGTTGCTGGCGCCGCGACGGTTCTGCTGGGACACCGAGGTGGCGCGCAGGTAGCTGATGCGTGCCTGCAACTGGCGCAACTGTTGGGCGGCGACTTGGTTGCCGGAGCCTTCCAGGAGCACGTCGTAGAAGCCTTGCACCGATTCGAGCACCTGTTGCAGCTCGCCTTCTTCGAGGGCTTCGCGGTTGACCTCCAGGGCGCGCTCCAGGGCGCGGATGTCCTTGGCCTTGGCATTGAGGGTGAACAGCTGGACGATCAGGCCTTCGAGCACGCAGCGCAGTTCATAGATGTCGCGGGCGTCTTCGAGCGTGATGATCGCCACCCGTGGGCCCTTGGCATCGGCGAATTCCACCAGGCCTTCGGATTCCAGGTGGCGCAGGGCTTCACGCACCGAGGTGCGGCTGACACCGAGGCGGTCGCACAGGTCGCGCTCGACCAGGCGATCGCCGGGCAGCAGGTGGAAGTTCATGATCGCCCCGCGCAGTTTGTCGAGTACGATTTCGCGCAGGGTAACGGGGTTGCGGTTGACCTTGAAGCTGTCGTCGAGAGGCTGGCGTTTCATCGATTGCGCTCTGAATGAGGCTGCCTGGCCACAACTTGAGAGCACCACGAACCTGGGGCGCTCTCCTTGCGTGGTTCGAACAGCCCGCTGTTAACGGGTTGACTCCGCATCGGCCTCGGCGAACGCTTCGCGGGCCAGGCGGAAGCTGTCCACCGCCGCGGGCACGCCGCAATAAATGCCGACCTGGAGCAGGATCTCGCGTATCTGTTCACGGCTCAGGCCATTTCGCAAGGCGCCGCGAATGTGCAGCTTGAGCTCGTGGGGCCGGTTGAGCGCGGAAATCATGGCCAAGTTTATCATGCTGCGCTCTTTGAGCGACAAGCCGTCGCGGCCCCAGACGTGGCCCCAGCAATACTCGGTGACCAGCTCCTGCAAGGGCTTGCTGAAGTCGTCGGCGTTCTGGATCGAGCGGTTGACATAGTCCTCGCCCAGCACTTGGGTGCGGATCTTCAGGCCTTTCTCGTACTTCTCGTTGCTCATTGCCGTGCTCCTGCATGAAAAAAGGGGCCGCAACCGAAGGTGAGGGGGAGGATGCGCGGCCCCCGGAAACAGGGAACGGCGTTGGTTTATTCGCGGGTAGACCAACGCCGTCCGTTCAGGTCTCAACCCAGCGGCGGCAGCGCGCCGAGCTTGCCCTTGTGATAGACCATCGGCGTGACCGGTTCGGGCGGCAGCACCAGGTTCTTCACCTGGCCAACGATGATCGCGTGGTCACCGCCGTCGTACTCGCGCCACAATTCACATTCGATGATTGCCGTGGCCTTGGCCAGCAGAGGGTTGCCCAGCTCGCTCAGGTGCCACTCGATGCCGTTGGCCTTGTCCTTGCCCTTGCCGGCGAAGGCATAGGCCTCGGCGGTCTGGTCGGCGGACAGCAAGTGAATGGCGAACTGCTTGCTGTCACGCAGGATCGGGTAGGTGTCGGAGGCGTAGTTGGGGCAGAACAGCACCAGCGCCGGGTCGATCGACAGCGCGCTGAACGCGCTGGCGGTGATGCCGACGATGCCGCCTTCGGCGTCCAGGGTGGTGACCACCGTGACGCCGGACGGGAAGGAGCCCATCACGTCTTTGTAGATGCCAGGTTCGATCATCTTGGTGCTACCTCGTTAACGCATCACGAACGGGTCGGGCATGGGCGCGGTGGAGAGGTTGATCCACACCGTCTTCAGCTCGGTATAGGCGAGCACCGAGTCGATGCCGCTCTCGCGGCCGTAGCCGCTGTTCTTGAAGCCACCAATCGGCGCCATGGCCGAGACCGCGCGGTAGGTGTTGACCCAGATGATCCCCGAGCGCACGTCGCGCGCCAGGCGGTGGGCGCGGCCCAGGTCGCGGGTCCAGATACCGGCGGCGAGGCCGAACTGTGAGTCGTTGGCGATCGCCAGGGCCTGTTCTTCGGTCTTGAAGCGGATCACCGCCGCCACGGGACCGAAGACTTCTTCCTGCATGATCTTCATCGAGTTGCTGTCGCACTCGAACAGGGTCGGCTCGTAGAACCAGCCGTCACCCTCGACCTCGGCGCGCTTGCCGCCCAGGTGCAGCTTGGCACCCTCGGCCTTGGCCGCGGCGACCAGGCCTTCGACCACAGCCAATTGCTGGGCGGTGGCCATCGGGCCCATTTCGCTGGCGTCGTCCTGCGGGTTGCCGATACGAATGCGCTTGGCGCGCTCGACCAAGCGCGAGACGAATTCATCGAAGATTTCGTCCTGCACCAGCAGGCGCGAACCTGCCACGCAGCTCTGGCCGGAGGCGGCATAGATGCCGGCCACCGCGCCGTTGATCGCACTGTCCAGGTCGGCGTCGGCGAAGATGATGTTCGGCGACTTGCCGCCCAGCTCCAGAGACAACTTGGCGAAGTTCTCGGCGCTGCTGCGCACTACATGGCGGGCGGTGGCGGCGCCGCCGGTAAAGGCGATCTTGCGCACCAGCGGATGGCGGGTGAGCGCTGCGCCGGTGCTCGGGCCGAAACCGGTCACCACGTTGACCACGCCTGCCGGGAAGCCGGCTTCATGGGCCAGGCGGGCCAGCTCCAGGATGGTCGCCGAGGCGTGCTCGGAAGGCTTGAGCACGATGGTGTTGCCGGCCGCCAGGGCAGGGGCGAGCTTGATGGCGGTCAGGTACAGCGGGCTGTTCCAGGGAATGATCCCAGCCACTACGCCGATCGGCTCGTGCACGGTGTAGGCGAACAGGTCAGGCTTGTCCAGCGGCAGGGTGCCGCCTTCGAGCTTGTCGGCAAGCCCTGCGGTGTAGTGGAAGAACTCCGGCAGGTAGCCGACCTGGCCGCGGGTCTCGCGGATCAGCTTGCCGTTGTCGCGGCTTTCCAGCTGGGCCAGGTGCTCTTTGTTCTCGGCGATCAGATCGCCCAGCCGGCGCAGCAGCTTGCCCCGCGCGGTCGCGGTCAGGCCGCGCCATGCGGCGCTTTCGAAGGCGCGCTGGGCGGCCTGCACGGCCAGCTCCACATCGGCTTCATCGGCGTCCGGCAGTTGCGCCCAGGCCTTGGCGGTGGCCGGGTCGAGGCTGTCGAAGGTCTTGCCGCTCTGTGCATCGCACCATTGGCCGTCGATGCACATCTGGAAACGTACGAGGGTCATGCAACAATCCCCTTGGCGGATTCGTTGAGGGTGCGGGCGTGCGCCAGGAAGTCCAGCAGCATCTTGTTGACCTCCCGTGGCGCTTCGACCGGCATCATGTGGCGTTGCTCGGCCAGCACCACGCTGCGGGCACCGGGGATACGCGCTGCCAGCTGGCGGGTCATCTCCGGGGTCGAGCCCAGGTCGTGCTCGCCGGTGGCGATCAGGGCCGGTACCTGGATGCTGCCCAGGTCATCGGCGCGATACATGTCTTGGGTGGCGAACAATTTATAGGTGGTCAGATAGCCCTGCGGGTCGTTACCGGCCAGGGTCTGACGAATGGCCGCGACCTGGGCCGGATTGGCGGCCTGGTATTCGCGGCTGAACCAACGCGCCAGCGCCGCTTCGGCATTGGCGTCAGGGCCGTGCTCGGCGGCCTGGGCGGCGCGGGCGATGACGCCGGCGCTCTGCTCGGGGCTGCGGTTGAACACGCTGTTGAGCACCACCAGCGCCGTCAGGCGTGCAGGGTAGTGCAGGGCGAAGGCGCGGGCGACCAGGCCACCCATGGAGAAACCGATGACCGTGGCCTGCGGGATCTGTAGGTGGTCGAGCAGTTCGGCCAGTTGCGCGGCATAGCCGGCAAGGCCGGTGTCGGCGTCGGGGCGCGGGCTCTGGCCGTGGCCGAGCATGTCGTAGGCGATGACGCGGTAGTCACCGGCCAAGCCCACGAACTGGCCGCCCCACATTTCCTTGTTCAGGCCTACGCCGTGGATCAGCACCACGGGGTGGCCCTGGCCGAGGCTCAGGTAGCTGGTCCCGGCGGGTGTACGTTCAGCAACAGGCTGAATCATGGAGGGCGCTCCTTGAAGGTCGGGCGTGGCGGCAGTGCTTGCACGCAACGCCCCGGCCCGTCTGGTTGTTGTTATTGAGCGTTGGCCTTCTCGGCGGCCAGTTCTTCCAGGTCGATGTAGCGATTGCCGATGCGCGGGTGCAGCCGGCCCCCGTCGGCCGCGCCCAGGACCACGACGATCTCGTCGGCACGCGGGGCGTCTTCGATCTGCATTTCCAGGGTGATGTAGTGCGAGCGCAGACCTTCATCGTCCTTCTGCATCATCGGGATCTGGATCGAGGTGCCTGGGCCGCCGCGCTTGTTGGTGAAGCTCAGGTAGCTCTTGGCCTGCACGGCTTCGCGGTAATGGTTGCCAAAGCGCAGGGTATGGATGACGGCGGAGGCGTGCTCGATCTCACCGTCGGCACCGACCACGGCAGCTTTGCCGTAGGCCTCGATCTTGTCGGCACCGCCGATCGCTGCGCACAGGCGCTCGACCATCAGGGCGCCTAGCTCGGAGCAGTTGGCGCGGATCTCGGGCTTGAGGTCTTCGACGAAACCGCGACCGGCCCACGGGTTCTTGATCACCACGGCCAGGCCGACCATGGTCACCGGCTTGTCGGTGGCCTTGCCGCCTTCGATGCGGGTCTCTTCGGAGTAGGTGACGATCTTGCGGATTTCGAAACTCATGGATGGCTCCTGGTGAGGGTTATCAGCTCTTGCTGTCTGATGGTATACCATAATATTGGTTGTGCAAGAGGGCGGTAGAATTTCTCTTCAGAATCGAGCGGCAAGCGGGAAGCTCCGAGCTCCAAGCCGCGCGCGCTGCTGTTTCTTGCAGCTCGCCGCTCGCCGCCGGGGAATCAGGCGAACGCCGGGACCACTTCCTTGATGAACAGCTCGAGCGACTTCTTCTTCTCGGCATGGGGCAAGCTGTTGTCGCACCAGAAGCTGAACTCATCGACGCCCAGCTCCTGGTAGTACTTGATGCGCGCGATGATTTGCTCAGGTGTGCCGATCATGGTGTTCTTGCGGATGTTCTCCAGCTCGAACGCCGGCACTTCGGCAAACTTCGATTCAGGGCTTGGCTCCAGGAAGCCGTTGACCGGAGTGGTCTTGTTGCCGAACCAGGCATCGAAGGTGCGGTAGAAGCGTGAGATGGCCTGGGCGCCGATCTTCCAGCCCTCAGGGTCGGATGGGCTGTGCACATGGGTGTGGCGCAGCACCATCAGTTGTGGGCGTGGTACGTCGGGGTTGTTGTCCAGGGCGGTCTGGAACTTGTTCTTCAGGTCCAGCACTTCTTCGTCACCCTTCATTAGCGGGGTGACCATGACGTTGCAGCCGTTCTTCACCGCGAAGTTGTGCGAATCCGGGTCGCGGGCGGCGATCCACATTGGCGGTTGGCCCTTCTGGACCGGCTTGGGCACGCTGGTGGAGGTGGGGAACTTATAGACCTCGCCGTCGTGGGCGTAGTCGCCTGCCCACAGCTTGCGCACGGCCGGGACCATCTCGCGCAGGGCTTTGCCGCCGTCGGTGGCGGGCATGCCGCCGGCCATGCGGTCGAATTCGAATTGATAGGCGCCGCGGGCCAGGCCCACTTCCATGCGGCCATTGCTGATCACATCGAGCAACGCGCATTCGCCCGCCACGCGGATGGGGTTCCAGAACGGCGCGATGATGGTGCCGGCACCCAGGCGAATGGTCTCGGTGCGTGCGGCCAGGTAGGCCAGCAGCGGCATCGGGCTTGGCGAGATGGTGTATTCCATGGCGTGGTGTTCGCCGATCCACACGGTGCTGAAACCGCCGCGCTCGGCCATCAGGGTCAGTTCGGTGAGGTCTTCGAACAGCTGGCGGTGGCTGACCTGTTCATCCCAACGTTCCATGTGCACGAACAACGAAAATTTCATGGGGCTTTCCTCGAAGCTTGGAAGTGTCGCCTGTCGGGGCAGGCGTCAGGTGTCTCGACGCATGCCTGGGCATCCGTCATATAAAGGGTGACTTCAGGCGAAGGCTGGCAGGCTGGCCATCTTGCCGCGGCAATAGACCATCGGCCGTGGCGCCACTTCAGGGACGATGAGGTTATGCACCTTGCCGACCATGATCGCGTGGTCGCCACCTTCGTATTCACGCCACAGCTCGCACTCGATGATCGCCGTGGCATTGGCCAGCAGCGGATTGCCCAGCTCGCTCAGGCGCCACTCGATTCCGGCGGCCTTGTCCTTGCCTTTCTTGGCGAAGGCATAGGCTTCGGCCTGCTGCTCGCCGGAGAGCAGGTGAATGGCAAAGCGCTTCTGCTTGATCAGTACGGGGTAGGAATCGGAGCTGTAGTTGGGGCAGAACAGCACCAGCGGCGGGTCCATGGACAGGGACGAAAAAGCGCTGGCGGTAAGGCCGACGATCGAGCCGTCGTCGTCCAGGGTGGTGATGACCGTGACGCCGGACGGGAAGGAGCCCAGGACGTTCTTGTAGATGGTTGCGTCGATCATGGCGTGTTCCTCGAGGTAGGGCAGCGGTGGTCCGCATTTTTATCGTTGATGTGTCTGATGGTATACCGTAATACCTGGATTGCAAGTGGAATTTTCACCTGTCGCACGCATGCGATGAACGGTACAGGCCCCGTATTCATTGGCGTTGCTGGGAAACTAAGTGCATTGGGGTGGGGCGCAATACGGAGCAGATGCGCCGAAAAAGCGCAGCGCAGTGTTGTCAAAAGCTTGGAATACCATAATATGGTGCGCAGCTGAGAGGCCGCCTTGAGCGGTTTCCTACAAAGATAAAAAACGACCCTTTCGAGCTGAAAACCATGTCCCAATCGTCGTCGCAGCACCAGTTTGTCGAAAACCATACGGTCGATTACGTCCCACCTGCCGAACGCCATGGGAAGGCGCGCGACCTGTTCACCCTCTGGTTCAGCACCAACATTGCGCCGTTGCCCATCGTCACCGGTGCCATGGTCGTCCAGGTATTTCACCTGAACTTGCTGTGGGGCCTGTTCGCCATCGTGCTGGGTCATCTGTTGGGCGGTGTGGTCATCGCCTTGGCGTCTGCGCAGGGACCGCAGCTAGGCATTCCGCAGATGGTCCAGAGCCGGGGCCAATTCGGCCGCTACGGCGCGTTGCTGATCGTGTTTTTCACGGCGTTGATCTACGTCGGTTTCTTCATTTCCAATATCGTGCTGGCAGGCAAGTCGATCCACGGCATCGCCCCGAGCGTGCCGATGCCCACCGCGATTGTGATTGGCGCCTTGAGTGCCACAGCCATCGGTGTGATTGGCTACCGCTTCATCCACACCCTCAACCGCATCGGTACCTGGGTCATGGGCTCGGCGTTGCTGGCGGGCTTCGTCATGATGTTCAGCCAGGCGCTGCCGGTGGACTTCTTCAGTCGCGGGGCCTTCAACCTTTCAGGTTTCGTGGCCACGGTATCGCTGGGGGTGATCTGGCAGATCAGTTTCTCGCCCTACACCTCCGACTACTCACGCTACCTGCCGCGTGAAGTGGGCATCGCCCGGCCCTTCTGGGCGACCTACTTCGGCGCCACCGTGGGCACCATCCTGTGCTTTAGCTTCGGTGTCGTGGCGGTGCTGTGCGTGCCTGAAGGCACCGACGCCATGGCTGCGGTGGAACAAGCCACCGGCTGGCTGGGCCCGGTGCTGATGGTGCTGTTCCTGTGCAACATCATTAGCCACAACGCACTCAACCTGTATGGCGCGGTGCTGTCGATCGTCACTGCCATCCAGACTTTCGCCGCCCAATGGACGCCCAGCGTCAAGGTGCGGGTGGTGCTGGCTTCGGTGATCCTGCTGGCATGCGGTATGGTCGCGCTCAACGCCTCGGCGGACTTCATCGGTCAGTTCATCGGCCTGATTCTGGCGCTGCTGCTGGTGCTGGTGCCCTGGGCGTCGATCAACCTGATCGATTTCTACCTGATCAAGAAAGGTGAATACGATATCGCCTCGATCTTTTGCGCCGACGGCGGCATCTACGGGCGCTTCAACCATCATGCGATCGTCGCCTATGCCTGCGGCATCCTGGTCCAGTTGCCGTTCGCCAATACGTCCCTGTATGTCGGGCCGTACTCGAACCTGGTGGAAGGGGCGGACCTGTCATGGCTGTTCGGCCTGCTGGTGACCTGCCCGCTGTACTACTGCCTGGCGACTCGGGGCAAGTCTTTGGGCAAGGTAGGCCGGGCTGTGAGTGCCAGCGACTGAACAAGCAGCGCGATGGGCTGCCATAAAGCCCATCGCGCGAGGCGGTCTGCGTGAGAACAGCCCTAGGCTCAGACCTTGAACTGCGCCACCATCGCGTTCAGGTCTACGGCCAGGCGGGACAGGTCCTGCGCCGCCGCGCTGGTCTGGTTGGCGCCTGCTGAGGTTTGCATGGCCAGGTCGCGGATGTTGACCAGGTTGCGATCCACCTCGCGGGCCACCTGGGCCTGCTGCTCCGAAGCGCTGGCAATCACCAGGTTGCGCTGGTTGATCGACGTGATGGCCTCGGCGATCACCTCCAGGGCCTGGCCTGCCGACTGAGCCACTTCCAGCGTGCCGTTGGCACGATCCTGACTGGTATGCATGGCGGTGACCGCACGCTCGGTGCCGGACTGAATACCACTGATCATCTGCTCGATTTCCGCTGTGGACTGCTGGGTGCGGTGGGCCAGGGCTCGCACTTCATCGGCGACCACGGCAAACCCACGTCCGGCCTCGCCGGCCCGGGCCGCTTCGATGGCCGCGTTGAGCGCCAGCAGGTTGGTTTGCCCGGCGATCGCGCCGATCACGTCCAGCACGCGGCTGATCTCGTTGGCATTGCTGGCCAGTTGCTCGATTTCCCCTGAGGTGTCGGTGACATCGCTGACCAGATACTGGATCGACGCCAGGGCTTGGTTGACCTGGTCGCGGCCCTCGCGGGTGGTTTGATCGGCGCCTTTGGACGCGTCAGCGGTGCTGACGGCGTTGTTCGCGACTTCTTCGACCGCGGCGGTCATCTGGTTGACCGCGGTGGCGGCCTGGTCGATTTCCGCGCTCTGCTGGTGCAGGCCGCGGCTGGTGTCCTCGGTGACGGTATGCAGCTCCTCGGAGGCCGAGGCCAATTGGTCGGAGGAGGCGGCGATCTTGCGCAAGGTATCGCGCAGGCTCTGTTGCATGCGGCTCAGGGCGCGCAGCAGCAGGGCGGGCTCGTCACGTCCGAGCGCCTGGATATCCTGGGTCAAGTCGCCGGTGGCCACGCGCTCGGCCACGGCCACGGCATCGGCCAGGGGAAGGACGATACTGCGGGTGAGCAGGGTGGCGATGGCGATCAGCGCTACAAGTATCATCACCAAGGCAACGACGATCAGCGAGAAGGCCTCTTCGAACACCGCGCTGCTACGTTGGGATGCTTGCTCGGCGCCTTTGGCGTTGTACTCGATGAGCGCTGCGAGGGCTTTCATCATGCTGTCGGCGTATTCGGCCAAGGGGCCATTGATCAGCCGGCGGGCCTCGTCGAGCTGTTCGGCGGCAACCGCATCACGGATGGATTTCTGCAGGCCGTGGTACCGCTCGCTCATCTGCAGGAAAGTGTTGAACAGGGCGCGGTCGTCATCGGCGATGATGGTGCGCTCATAGTCGTCCAGATTACCTTGCAGCGTCTGGTTGATCTCGGTGATTTTCTCCAGGGTGGCCTTGCGGGCCGAGGGCTGCTCTTCCAGGGCGCTGCGCAGGGTTAGGGCGCGTGCCCGGCCCAGGGCACTGCTGACATCGCCCAAGGAAATGACCGCCGGCATCCAGGTGACGCGAATCTCATCGGTGGCGCGGTCCATTTGCCGGGTCTCGTAGAGCGAGACCAGTCCCATGACCAGCACCAGAACGCCCAACAGGACGAACATGCAGGCAGCCCGTAGGCCGATTTTCAGGTTGCGTAATTGCATAGAAATGCTCCATCGCATGTGGCAGCGACCCAGCGCTGGACAGCAGGGGAGATCAGGCGCTCGATACACTGCGGATTGGGTTAAGTCCTTACCATTTCTATTGTTTTTATCGATGATGCCACAGTGCCATCACTCTTGAACAGTTGGTCAAAAAAGGGCAAAAAAAAAGAGGCCGCATTGCGGCCTCTTTGACACAGGGTTTACACGACAGGGATCAGCGGATCGGCCGCCGCCAGGGCTAGGGCTCGATCCGCCGCCGGTGGGTAGATCCACACTGTATTGATCTGGCGTTTGAGGTCCTTGCCCTCCTGGCCTTTGTACTTGAGTGTGCGTTCCCAGCCCTCGCTGAACGTCGCGCCCCAACCGCCGAGGTCGAGGCAGGTCACGTACACCGGCTGGCGGTACACCACCGGCGCCACACCCAGCAGGTCGGCGGCCGCATTGTTACCGCAGTGGCGACCCATGGGGATGGCGTGCTGGCAGGTCATCAGAGCGTGATTGCCCGACTCGTCCACCGCCGCCCAGGCCACATCGCCAGTGGCGTAGATGTGTTCCTGGCCGATCACCTTGAGGTGGTCATCCACTCGCAGGCGGCCAAAGCCGTCACGTTCGCCGGGGACCTGAGCCGTCAGCGGGCTGGCCTTGACGCCCACGGTCCAGATCACGGTCTTGCTGGCGATGTACTCGCCGTCGTCCAAGGTCACGCCGCCCGCATCGACTGCCACCACCGAGCGCCCTGTCAGCCATTGTACTCCCGCCTGTTCACAAGCTTCGACGATCGAAGGCGTGATACCTGCACCCAGCGCCGCGCCGATGCTGGGGCCACGATCGACCACCACTACCCGCACGGGGGCGTCTTCGCCGAGGATGGTACGCAGGCGCGTCGGCATTTCAGTCGCGGTCTCGATGCCGGTGAAACCACCACCGCAGACCACCACGGTATCGCGGGCCGGGGAGGCCGGCTGCTTGGTCAGGCCAACCAGGTGCTGCTCCAGGCGCATGGCCGATTCCATCTGATCGACATCGAAGGTGTGCTCGGCCAGGCCCGGGACCGGTGGGCGGGCCACCTGGCTTCCGGCGGCGAGCACCAGGCGGTCGTAACCGATTTGCCGCGGCTGGCCGTCGGCGTCGGTGTAGCCGACGGTGCGACCTTCCACATCGATGGTCTGGGCGTGCCCCTTGATGAAGGTGACTCCTACGGTCTCGAACAGGGCGCCCAGCGGCGCCTTCATGCTGTGCACGTCGCTTTCGTAGAAGCGCGGGCGGATGCGCAGTTCGGCCTGGGGAGCCAGCACACTGATGCTGACATCGCCGCGCTGGGCCTGGTCGAGCAGGCGGGCGGCGCTCAAAGCGCTCCAGACACCGGCAAAGCCGGCACCGATGATCAGGATATGTGGGTTCATGAAGGTGCTCCAACAAGGTTCGCAAGGGTAAGTGAACGAGCCTTCGGCGAGGGTCTGCACTGTCGCCGAGTAACTACGACTTTATTGGTCGTAGTTTAAAACGGCAAGGTTTTTTTGCGCACGGCGCTGCGAGTGCGTTCTGCCGTTTGGCTAGGACCTTCGGTTTAAAGGGGCTGCAAGGCTCATGAGCAAGACGGACGGCATCGCGAAATTTTGCTCGCCGATTCACATAGGCGTACTATTTGCGACAATATTGGTCGGAGATTGACATGTCCCTTTACAGTGCCGGGGTCGAATACGGCATCCATTGCCTGCTGTTTCTGGTGGATGAGCGTGGTGAAAGCCGCGAGTCCAGCGTCCGTGACCTGGCCGAGTTGCAAGGCGTGCCCCAGGAGTACCTGGCCAAGGTATTCACCAAACTCGCCCGTGCAGGGCTTGTGGCCGCTACAGAAGGCGTGCGTGGCGGTTTTCGACTGGCGCGGCCGTCCGATGAGATCACCGTGCTGGATATCGTCCACGCCATCGATGGACCGAAGAAGATTTTCGATTGCCGCGAGATCCGCGAGCGCTGCGTCCTGTTCGAGGGCGCGCCGCCGGGCTGGGCCACCGAGGGTGTCTGCGCGATCCATGCGGTGATGATGGGAGCGCAGAAGCGCATGGAGGAGGCCCTGGCCCAGCAGACCATCCTCGATCTGGCCCGGCGTTTCGGGCGCAAGGCGCCGGCGCAGTTCGGTCAGCAAATCAATGACTGGATGAGCGAGCGACGCGAAGGCAAGGGCAGTGCCGGTGACATCCCGCTGACCGAAGTCTAGGCTCTTGGCATTGAGCCTTTTGCAGGAGCCCCGTCATGGCCTGGTCCGCTACGCAGTATTCCCTGTTCGAAGATGAGCGCACCCGCGCCGTGCGTGACCTGCTCGCCGCGGTGCCCCCCCGGCCGGTACGCCATGCCACCGACTTGGGCTGCGGACCGGGCAATTCCACCGAAGTGCTGCGCGGCCAGCACCCCGATGCGATGGTGGTAGCGTTGGACAGTGACCCGGACATGATCGACAAGGCACGCCAGCGTCGTCGCCTGTGCGTGCCGCAGGTACGCTGTGAAGTCGGCGATATCGCCAGCTGGTCGGCCGCCGAGCCGCAAGACCTGATTCTCGCCAATGCCTCGCTGCAATGGGTGCCCGACCATGGCACCCTTTATCCGCACCTGATTCGCCAGCTCACCGAGGGCGGTACTCTGGCGGTGCAGACCCCCGACAACCTGGACGAGCCTGCCCATCGCCAGTTGCGTGAGATCGCCAGCCAAGGCCCCTGGGCCGACCTGTTCGCCGACTTCTCACTGCCGCCCCGGCACAACGCGGCGTTCTACTACGACTTGCTCAGCCCGCTGTGCAGCCGCGTGGATGTGTGGCGCACCACCTACCACCACCCGCTCGTGGGCGGGGCAGAGGCTGTGGTCGAGTGGTTCAAAGGGTCGGCCTTGCGTCCCTACTTGGCGCGCCTGGACGCGCAGCAGCAGGTAGATTTTTTGCAGTTGTACTTGCAAGCGATGCAGCGCGACTACCCGCCCTCGACCGATGGCAAGGTGCTGTTGGCGTTTCCACGGTTGTTCGTGGTCGCTACCCGCTAGATCGGCGCCAGCGCCGGATCACGTAGCTGTACACGACGAGGTTCTGCAACAGCACGAACAACCCCAACAGCGTCTGGATCTGGGGCGTCAATCCAGCGGGGTAGATCAGCGGCCAGATGTAGTGCTCGACGAAGCCACCCTGGTAGCCGGCCCCACCGGCCGCGGCGCGCATGCGGTTCTCCCAGCCGGTCAACGGGCAGGCCAGGTGCAGGCCCTCCACCGCCAGCCCCCAGGCCAGGGCGGGTAGGTGAATGAACAGGGCCGCGCGCCATTTGACGACCAGCAGGCCGCCGAACAGTACCAGCAGGATGAACGCCAGGTGCACCAGAACCAAGGCGTCGGCGGCAAGGCGATACAGCATGCGGTGAATCCCTGCGCAACAACGGTGCCTTGAGCATATGCCATTGCCGTTGCCGCCGGCTAAACGTCTGCTATTGCCTGTCCCGACCTGTTCGCAGGCTTACCTGGGAACAGGCCAACGCGATTGTCAGTGTTCTTCCTGCACCATCTGCAGGAAAGTCGCCACCACCCGCCGAGTGCGCTGCTCGCTCAGGCAGACCAGCGTCTCGGTCAGGTGCCGTTGGCAATCAAGGATCGGTAAGGCGCATACCCGTGCATCGGCACCGAATTCGGCCGCTGAGACCACGCCCACGCCGATCCCCACCACCACTGCCTCGCGGGCTGCCTCACGGCCCTCCACCTGGATCGCCGAGCGTATGCGCAGGCCGGCGCGCTGCATTTCTTCTTCGAGGGTTTGGCGGGTCACCGAGCCGGGCTCACGCAGCACCAGTGGCGTGTCGTCCAGGTCGGCCAGGTGGATCGCGCCGCGGCTGGCCCAAGGGTGGTTGTGGGAGACGAACGCGACCATCGGGTCGCGGCGCATGGGCACGCAGAACAACCGCTCGTCATCCACATCGCGGCCGAGCAGGGCAAGGTCGGCTTGGTAGCTGAACAGCCGGGCCAGAGACTCGTCAGTGTTGCCCGTTTCGATCTTCACCTGGATGCCCGGGTAGCGCTGGCAGAACCGGGCGATCTGCGGCAGCACGTGTACCGGGGCATCCACGGCCAGTACCAAGCTGCCGGTGTGCAGGGCGCGGGAATCCTGCAGCAGTTCCACCGCCTCGGTCTCGCAGGCAAACAGGCGCTGGGTGATGCCCAGCAGACGCTCGCCCAGGTCGGTCAGTTGGACCGAGCGCTTGTTGCGGTGAAACAGCAACACGCCATAACGCTCCTCCAGTTTGCGGACCTGATCGGAGACCGCCGGCTGGGTCAGAAAGAGTTTTTCGGCGGCGCGGGTAAAGCTGCCGTGCTGGGCGACAGCGTGAAAGGCCTTCAGTTGAGCGTGGGAGACCGACATGACGTACTCCGTTACAAGCTGAGCTTATGTGTGAAATACGATAAATCGATTTTATTTATCAGTCACCAACTGGTTCCATGTCCGACAGTCCGACGGTGCTTTGCAAGCAATCACCGGGGGCCATGGTAATCAGCCGGTCATCCCGATCTGCGGTGCCATCTGACCAGTGACGGTCCTCCTCGTCATGCAGTGCGCAACACAACAACAAAACAGGCGTTTTTTCACATTCTGCCGGCACACTTGAGCAAGAGGTCAGAGTCAAATGAATCAATCCCTAGCGGCCATGAAGCGCTGGCGCGTCCAGATCTTCGCAATCACCTGGCTGGCATACGCCGCCTTCTACTTCACTCGCAAAGCCTTCTCGGTGGCCAAGCTTGGCATCGGCGAGGACCCGACGTTCATGCTCGACAAGGCCGCCATGGCCAACCTCGACGGTATCTACCTGGCCGCCTATGCCGTGGGCCAGTTCACCTGGGGCATGCTCGCCGACCGCTTCGGGCCACGCGTGGTGGTGCTCGGCGGCTTGCTGATTTCCGCAGCCGCTGCCGTGGTGATGGGCAGTTATGCCACGTTCCCGATCTTTGCCACCTGCATGTTGATCCAAGGCCTGGCGCAGTCCACCGGGTGGGCGGGGTTGTGCAAGAACATCGGTAGTTTCTTCCCGGCCGTGCAGCGTGGGCGTGTCCTGGGCCTGTGGAGTTCCTGCTATGCCTTCGGCGGCCTGGTAGCTTCGCCGTTCGCCGGGTGGTGGGCCTACACCCTGATCGGCAGCTGGCACGCGGCGTTCTTCTCCAGCGCCGCGGTGGTGGCGGGCGTGGCCGTTCTGTTCTTCATCTTCCAGCGCAACAAGCCTGAGGATGTGGGGCTGCCGGCGGTGGAGCCGGAGCCGCAGAGCATGGCCCCTGGCGCGAGCCTGGGCAGCGTGTGGGAGCCTTTGAAGGAAATCCTGCGCAACCGTACTGTGCTGACCCTGGGCTTGGCCTACTTCATGCTCAAACCTGCCCGTTACGCGATCTTGCTGTGGGGGCCAGTGATCGTCTTCGAGCAGATGCCCTCGGTGGGCAAGGTCGGCGCGGCCATCATCCCGACGGCCTTCGAGCTGGCCGGCCTGCTGGGGCCGATCCTTATCGGCCTGGCCTCGGACAAGCTGTTCGGCGCGCGCCGCATGCCGGCCTGCGTGATCAGCCTGGTGCTGCTGACGGTCGCCCTGGCGGCGTTCATGGGCGCCATGCACACCGGCAGCGTGGTGTTGGTGGTCGGCTTGCTGTTCGTGATGGGCCTGACCCTGTACGGGCCGGACTCGATGATCAGCGGCGCGGCAGCCATCGACTTCGGTACCGCCAAATCCGGCGCAACCGCCGCCGGTTTCGTCAACGGCTGCGGCTCGGTGGGCGCAGTGCTCGGTGGCCTGCTGCCGGGCTACTTCGACAGCGTCACGGTGTTCATCATCTTCGCCGGCACCGCGCTGTTCTCGGCCCTGGTCCTGCTGCCGCACTGGAACAGCCGCCCGGCCAGCGTCGCTGCGGCCAATGACGTGGCACCCAACACCGCAATGGCAATCAAGCCGGCGCGCACCTAAAGGAAAGCGACCCATGAGACCCTTCTGGCTGCAACAGGCCCTGGACACGGAAGATCAGGCGGTGTGTCCGCCGCTGATCGGCGATGCGCGATGCGACGTGTGCATCGTCGGCGGAGGCTACACCGGCTTGTGGACGGCGCTGATGCTCAAGGAGCAGGCGCCCGAACTGGATGTGATGCTGATCGAGGCGGACATCTGCGGTGCCGGGGCAAGCGGCCGGAACGGGGGATGCGCGCTGTCGTGGTCGGCTAAATACTTCACCCTCGAACGCCTGTTCGGGGTGCAGGAGGCAGTGCGCCTGGTGCGCGAGTCGGAGCGCAGCATCAGCGCCATCGGTGAGTTTTGCGCGGCCAACGGCATCCAGTGCGACTATCGCCTAGATGGCACCTTGTACACCGCGACCAACCAGGCCCAAGCCGGAGGCACCGATGCGGTGATCGCGGCCCTGGAGCAAAAAGGGATCAATTCGTTCCAGCGCCTGCCGTTGGAACAGGTACAACGTCTGGCAGGCTCTGAGCGTCATCTGGAAGGCTGGTACTCACCGGCCGCCGCCACGGTGCAGCCCGGCCGCCTGGTGCGTGGCCTGCGCCGGGTCGCGCTACAACGGGGTGTGCGGATTCACGAAGGCACCGCCATGACGGGGCTGGAGCATGGTGCGCCGGCCCAGGTGCGCACGGCGCGTGGGACCATTCGTGCAGATCGCGTAGTGCTGGGCCTCAATGCCTGGATGGCCCGGGCCTTCCCGCAGTTCGAGCGCAGTGTGGCGATCGTTTCCAGCGACATGATCATCACCGAGCCGTGTCCAGAGCTGCTGCGCGAGATCGGCCTGGTCAGTGGCGTCAGCGTCCTGGACTCGCGGATTTTCGTCCACTACTACCACAACACCAGCGATGGCCGACTGATGCTGGGCAAGGGCGGCAACACGTTCGCCTATGGCGGGCGCATGCTACCAGTGTTCGACCAGCCTTCGCCTTACCAGCCCCTGCTGCGTGAAAGCCTGGGCGATTTCTTCCCGGCGTTGGCCAACGTGCCCTTGGCGGCCAGCTGGAACGGGCCGTCGGATCGCTCGGTGACCGGCTTGCCGTTCTTTGGCCGGCTGGACGGGCAGGGCAACGTGTTCTACGGCTTTGGCTACTCGGGCAGCGGTGTCGGGCCGTGCCACATGGGCGGGCAGATTCTGTCCTCGCTGGCCTTGGGCCTGGACAACCCGTGGACACGCTCGCCGTTGGTCAAGGGGCCGCTCGGTTACTTCCCACCGGAGCCGATCCGTTACCTGGGCTCGCTGATGGTGCGCAATGCCATTCGCCGCAAGGAACGCGCCGAGGACCGCGGCGTGCGGCCACGGCAGTTCGATGTGCGTCTGGCCAAGTTCGCGGCGGCGGCGGGCAAGGCCGACAAGGCTTGATGCCAGGGGAGCCGCTCTGCGGTTGCTGTGCGATTTCTTGTCGATCAAGCAGGCGAGGGCGTATAAACTGCTCCCACTTTTGGCCGGTCGCTTCCTGAACCGGCCGCTGAAACAAAGAGAGTCGACATGGGCGCACAGTGGAAAGCCAAGCATAAAGAAGCCGCAGCCAACGCCAAAGGCAAGATCATGGGCAAGCTGGCCAAGGAAATTCAGATCGCCGCCAAATCCGGTGCCGATCCGGACATGAACCCGCGCCTGCGCCTGGCAGTGGAGCAGGCCAAGAAGGCTTCGATGACCCGTGAGACCCTGGAACGCGCGATCCGCAAGGGCGCAGGCCTGGACGGCGATGCCGTGCAGTACCACGCGGTGACCTACGAAGGGTTCGCCCCGCACCAGGTCCCGCTGATCGTCGAGTGCCTGACCGACAACATCAACCGTACCGTCGCTGAAATCCGCGTCGCCTTCCGCAAGGGCCAGCTCGGCTCCAGTGGTTCGGTCGCCTGGGACTTCAACCACGTCGGCCTGATCGAAGCCACTCCCAACGGCGATGCCGACCCTGAGCTGGCCGCCATCGAATCCGGCGCCCAGGACTTCGAGGAAGGCGAGGAAGAGGGCTCGACCCTGTTCATCACCGACACCACCGACCTGGATGCGGTGCAGAAGGCCCTGCCAGAACATGGTTTCACCGTGACCTCCGCCAAGATCGGCTATACCCCGAAAAACCCAGTCAGCGCAGCCAGCCTGAGCGCAGAAGCCCTGGCCGAAGTCGAGGCGTTCCTGGAAGCGATCGACAACCACGATGACGTGCAGAACGTCTACGTCGGCCTGACTGACTGATCAGCGGGGCCCCCATCGCCGGACACTTCGGCCTCCCGAGGTGTCCGGCGACCGAGGGCACGGCCCTCGCCGGAGTCACCCATCGATGCATCCCACCTTCGCTTCCCTGAGCCTCGCTCACCTGCGTACCCTCGACTGCCTCCTGCAGTTGAAGAACCTCAGCCACGCCGCCGAACGTCTCGGTACCAGCCAGTCGGCCTTGAGCCGGCAACTGGCGCATCTGCGTGACGCCTTCGATGACCCGTTGCTGGTCCGCCAAGGACGCGGCTATGTGCTCAGCGAGCATGCCGAGTCGCTGGTCGAGCCGCTGCGCCAGGTGTTGGAGGAGCTGGCCGCCCTGCGCCAACCCGCCGCCTTCGATCCGGCGCGCTGTGAGCGGCGCTTCTGTATTGCCGCCTCGGACTACGTGGCCGAACACATGCTGCCGCTGCTGGTCAGCGCCTTGGAGCGTGAGGCGCCGGGCGTATCCTTGGAGTACCGCACCTGGCAGGCCGGCCAGTACGCCTTGTTGGCCAGCGGCGAGATCGACCTGGCCACTACCTTGTTCGACGAGTCTCCGCCCAACCTGCACGGCCGGCTGCTGGGGGAAGACCGCGCGGTGTGCCTGATGCGCGACGATCACCCACTGACCGCCCAGCAGAGCTTGAACCAGGAGGATTACCTGGCCTTCAAGCATGTGCGCATTTCCGGCGGCGGCGACAAGGACAGCTTCATCGACCGTCATTTGCGTGCCCAGGGGTTGCAGCGGCGGATCAGCCTGGAGGTGCCGTTCTTCTCTGCCACGGTGCAGGTGATCGGTAATGGCCAGGCGCTGGCGACCGTGCCCGAGCACATCGCCCGCCAGCTGTGTCGTCTGCACCGTCTGGCCTGGCGGCCCCTGGGTTTCATCGAACATACCCAGCGCTATTGGGTGGTCTGGCACCAGCGTTTGCAGGCCTCGGCGGAACACCGCTGGCTGCGCAACCGGGTCTTCGAGTTGTGGCGGCAGTCGCAGTTTGGGGTGCAGGGCGGGCATGCGTCTTCGCCATAGCAACTATGCGCGAAACGGGGTTCTTCGCAGTGCCTGGCGCACCTAGACTCTGTCGTCCATAGCGTCAGCAGCCCAAGGAGATTGCGCGTGAACCCGGAAGACTTTCGCCAATACGGCCACCAATTGATCGACCTGATCGCCGACTACCGCCAAAGCGTCGCCGAGCGACCGGTCATGGCCCAGGTCGAGCCTGGCTACCTCAAGGCCGCCTTGCCCAGCGAGGCGCCACAACAAGGTGAGCCGTTCGAAGCCATCCTCGCCGATGTCGACAAGCTGCTGATGCCGGGTCTGTCCCACTGGCAACACCCCAACTTCTTTGGCTACTTCCCGTCGAACGGCACCTTGTCGTCGGTGCTGGGTGATTTTCTCAGCACCGGGCTGGGCGTGCTGGGGCTGTCCTGGCAATCGAGCCCGGCCCTGAGCGAACTGGAGGAAACCACCCTGGACTGGCTGCGCCAGCTGCTCGGGCTGTCAGCACAGTGGAGCGGGGTAATCCAGGACACCGCCTCGACCAGCACCCTGGTGGCATTGATCTGCGCCCGCGAGCGTGCCACCGACTACGCCCTGGTGCGCGGCGGCCTGCAGGCCCAGGCCAAACCGTTGGTGGTGTATGTCAGCGCCCACGCCCACAGCTCGGTGGACAAGGCTGCGCTGCTGGCCGGCTTTGGCCGCCAGAACATCCGCCTGATCCCCACCGACGAACACTTCGCCATGCGCCCCGAGGCGTTGCAGGCTGCCATCGAGCAGGACCTGGCAGCCGGCAACCAGCCTTGCGCGGTGGTCGCCACCACCGGCACAACGGCCACCACGGCCCTCGACCCGCTGGCGGCGATCGGCGCCATCACTCAGGCGCACAAGCTGTGGCTGCACGTGGACTCGGCCATGGCTGGTTCGGCGATGATCCTGCCCGAGTGCCGCTGGATGTGGGATGGCATCGAGCTGGCCGACTCGGTGGTGGTCAATGCCCACAAGTGGTTGGGTGTGGCGTTCGACTGTTCGATCTACTACGTGCGTGATCCACAACACCTGATCCGGGTGATGAGCACCAACCCCAGCTACCTGCAATCGGCAGTCGATGGCCAAGTGAAAAACCTGCGCGACTGGGGTATCCCCCTGGGCCGGCGTTTCCGTGCGCTGAAGCTGTGGTTCATGTTGCGCAGCGAAGGCGTCGAGGCCCTGCAGCAGCGCCTGCGCCGGGACCTGGACAACGCCCGCTGGCTGGCCGAGCAGATCGAGGCCGCACCGCACTGGCAGTTGTTGGCGCCGGTGCAGTTGCAGACGTTGTGCATTCGTCACTGCCCGCCGGGGCTGGAGGGGGAGGCGTTGGATGCCCATACCCGGGCCTGGGCGGATCGGCTCAATGGCTCCGGCGATGCCTACGTGACCCCGGCGACCCTGGAGGGGCGCTGGATGGTGCGGGTGTCGGTGGGGGCGCTACCGACCGAGCGGGCGCATGTGGAGCAGTTGTGGGCGAGGCTTCAGACCATCGTCAACGGCTGACAGCAGCCTCTATGAACCCCGTTCCCACAAGGTCAGCTGGGCCCTGCGGGAGCGGGCTTTTTGCGCGGCTCAGGCCGCTCTCACAGGGTGTGTGTCAGCGGCTCACCGCCTGGAAACTGCTTTTGCGGCTGGCTTCATAGGCGCCTTTGTCCATGGGCCTGGCCTGTGGGTTGCCCAGGTCTTCCATGGCCAGACGGTGGGTTTCCGGCGCGATGTAGGCGGCGAGGGCGCACAGGCAGGTGATGAAGAACGCCAGGCTACCGACCACCAGCGGAATGTTGTCCGAGCCGGGCGGGGCGACGGTGGCGAACAGCGCGGGCAACATGGCGGTGAGCATGGTGCCGATGTTTTGCGCAATGGCCATGGCCGAGACGCGATAGCGGGTCTGGAACAGCTCCGGGTAGAAGCTTGGGAATACCGCGTTGTACCCCTGGTAGACCATGCCCCACATCAGGATCGACACGCCAAAGGCCAGCGGCACGTTCTGGATGCTGATCGCATAGAGGTAGACGAAGGCCAGCAGGCCCGAGCCCAGGCAGCCGGCGATCATGGTCGGGCGACGGCCAATCTTGTCCGACAGGTTGCCGACGAACGGGATCACCAGCACCGCGACGAAATTGCCCACCACCGGGATCCACAGGTACACGCTCTTGTCGAAGCCGATGCCATAGGCCGGTTGTACCGCGTAGGCTGCGCCGAAGATGGTTGCCACCACCGGAATCACGTTCATCAACGCCATGAAGGCCACCAGCACCATGCATTTCCAGCTGTGTCGGAAGGCTTCACTGATCGGCGACTTGGCGACTTTGTCCTGCTGTTCTTCCTGCACGAAGGCCGGGGTCTCGTGGACTTCCTTGCGGATGAAATAGCCGGCCACCAGCACCAGCGCGCTCATCAGGAACGGGATACGCCAGCCCCATTCATTGAAGGCCTCGCTAGGCATGAAATAAGCCAGCGGCAGGAACACCGCCGCTGCCATCACCTGGCCGGCCTGCACGCCTTGCAGGGTGTAACTGGCGTAGTAGCCACGCCGCCCGAACGGGGCGTGCTCCATGATCATCGAGCTGGCGCCGGAGATCTCGCCGGCCACCGCGAAGCCTTGGACCAGGCGCAGCACCACCAAAAGGGCCGGGGCCAGCAGGCCGATGTCGTGGTAGGTCGGCAGCAGGCCGACGGCCATGGTCGACAGCCCCATCAGGAACATGCACAGCAACAAGACGTTCTTGCGACCGCGGGTATCGCCCCAATGGCCGAGTACGAAGGCGCCCAGCGGGCGGGCCAGGTAGCCGACCCCGTAGGTCGCCAGCGAGGCGATGATGGCCATTTTCGGGTCGGTGGAGGGGAAGAAGATCTGCGGAAAGATCAGTGCCGCAGCCTGGGCATAAATGAAGAAGTCGTAGTACTCGAGTGCCGAGCCGATCCACCCGCTGGCGGTCGCTTTCTTGGCTTGGGAGTTGGAGTGGGCCATCGTTTTCTCCGGTGTTCTTGTAGGTCAGCGGGAGGCTGTTCAGGAGTGATCAGTCGATGACTGATGCCGATGGGACGAACAAGCAGGTGCGGGTCGCAGGGCGAGGGAAGTGTGCATAGGTCGGTACCCGGTTATTGAATTTATTATGCCGTGACGCTGGGCCTGTCAGCACGACACCTGCTGAACGTGGGGGCAGGGGCCGTTGCTGGGGATTCATGGTTGTCCAGGGGCAGACCTGAATCAATTCGCCAAAACCGCTTTTGTTCGGTAATCGAACAAAAACTAACTGTTTCGTACAAAACGCATTGCGGGGCTGACTTTACCTGCGAATAATCGATCGTGCCAGGCTCCCACGGGCCTGTGACCGTCAGCCCGCGCAACCTTCGGGGGGCGCGCCAATAACAAGGAACTCCCCCATGCAGCGTTCGATTGCCACCGTGTCCTTGAGCGGTACATTGCCGGAAAAGCTCGAAGCCATTGCCGCTGCCGGCTTCGACGGCGTCGAGATCTTCGAGAACGATCTTCTGTATTACGCCGGCAGCCCCCGTGAAGTCCGTCAGTTGTGCCGCGATCTGGGCCTGGCGATCACGCTGTTCCAACCGTTTCGCGACTTCGAGGGCTGCCGACGCGAGCGCCTGCAGAAAAACCTCGACCGCGCCGAGCGCAAGTTCGACCTGATGCAGGAGTTGGGCACCGACCTGGTGCTGGTGTGCAGCAACGTCCAGGCCGACGCCCTGGGCGATGAGCAGCTGCTGGTGGACGATCTGCGCCTGCTCGCCGAGCGTGCCGGCCAGCGCGGGCTGCGCATTGGCTATGAAGCGTTGGCGTGGGGGCGTCACGTCAATACCTACCAGCAGGTATGGAACTTGGTGCGCCAGGCCGATCATCCGGCCCTGGGGGTGATCCTCGACAGCTTCCACACCCTGTCGCTCAAGGGCGATCCGAGTGGCATCCACCAGATCCCTGGCGAGAAGATCTTCTTCGTGCAGATGGCCGATGCCCCGATCCTGGCCATGGATGTGCTGGAGTGGAGCCGGCATTTCCGCTGCTTCCCTGGCCAGGGTGAGATGGATCTGGCGGGTTTTCTCGCCCCGATTCTGGCTACGGGGTACCGCGGCCCACTGTCGCTGGAGATCTTCAACGACGGTTTCCGCGCCGCCCCGCCCCGGCAGAACGCCGCCGATGGCCTGCGCTCGTTGCTTTACCTGGAGGAGCAGACCCGCGTGCGGCTCGCTGAGCAAGCTTGTACCGTGGAGCCGGGCGTGTTGTTCGACCCGCCGCCGGCCAGCGGCTACGAGGGCGTTGAGTTTCTCGAGTTCGCGGTGGACGAGGCCACCGGAGCGCAGTTGGGCGCATGGCTCAAGCGCCTGGGCTTTGCCGAAAGCGGACAGCACCGCAGCAAGGACGTGCGCCTGCTGCGCCAGGGCGAGATCAATATCGTGCTCAATGCCGAACCCTATTCCTTCGCCCACAACTTCTTCGAGGCCCATGGCCCATCGCTGTGTGCCACGGCGCTGCGCGTCACCGACGGCCAGGCCGCCCTGGGGCGGGCGACCGCTTATCGAGGGCAACCGTTCCGTGGATTGGTCGGCCCCAACGAGCGGGAGATCCCCGCTGTGCGCGCCCCCGACGGCAGTCTGATCTATCTGGTGGAGCAGGCGGGCGAGGGCCAGACGATCTATGACAGCGATTTTCGCCTCGACCCGCAGGCCATTCCCAGTGGCGGCCTGCAGCGCATCGACCACATGGCCCTGGCGCTGCCGGCCGAGTCGCTGGACAGCTGGGTGCTGTTTTACAAGAGCCTGTTCGATTTTGCCGCCGACGACGAGGTGGTGTTGCCCGACCCCTATGGTCTGGTCAAGAGCCGCGCCCTGCGTAGCGCCTGCGCCACGCTTCGGCTGCCGCTGAACATCTCGGAAAACCGCAACACCGCCATCGCCCACGCGCTTTCGAGCTACCGTGGCTCGGGCGTGCACCACATCGCCTTTGCCTGCGAGGACATCTTTGCCGAGGTTGCCCGGGCCAAGGAAGCCGGCGTGCCGCTGCTGGAAATCCCGCTGAACTACTACGACGACCTGGCGGCGCGCTTCGACTTCGACGATGAGTTCTTGAGCGAACTGGCGTACTACAACGTGCTCTATGACCGCGATGCCCAGGGCGGGGAGCTGTTCCACGTGTACACCGAGCCGTTCGAGGGGCGGTTCTTCTTCGAGATCCTGCAGCGCAAGGGAGATTACGCAGGGTACGGCGCGGCCAACGTGGCGGTGCGCCTGGCGGCGCTGGCCAAGGCGCGCAGCGGGGCAGGGCGCAAGCCGGTCCTGTGACGACTCGGGTTTGCGGTGTTTCGACCAGGGCCCACCAGACCAGGTAGGGCCCACCAAACCTGACTACCCGACCAACACCACGCTTCCCTGCATCGTCCCGCTCGCGGATAATCCCACCCCATTGAAAACAACAGCCTGCGAGTGGGTATGAGTGATTCGGTAGTCAATCTCGGCCAGCCTGAGATCGAAGGGCCGCGCAAGTCGCGCAAGAACAACCCCGAAAAAACCCGCGAGGACATCCTCCAGGCCGCCATTCACGAGTTCGTCCAGCAAGGTCTGGCCGGGGCGCGGGTCGACGCCATCGCCGAGCGCACCGCCACCTCCAAGCGCATGATCTACTACTACTTCGGCAGCAAGGAGCAGCTGTACGTCGAGTGCCTGGTCAAACTCTACGGCGATATCCGCAAGACCGAGCACAGCCTGGACCTGGAGTCTCTACCGGCCGTGCAGGCCATCGAGCGGCTGGTGGAGTTCACCTTCGACCACCACGACCATAACGTGGATTTCGTGCGCATCGTCTGCACCGAGAACATCCACTACGGCGAGTACGTCAAGCAATCGCCGGTCATCCGCGAGATGAGCAGTCTGGTGCTTGAGGCGTTGGGCCGCACCTTGCGCCGGGGCGTGGAGGAGGGCGTGTTCCGCGCCGGTATCGAGGTGATCGACCTGCACATGCTGATGAGCTCGTTCTGTTTCTACCGGGTATCCAATCGCCACACCTTCAGTGAGATCTTCCAGATCGACCTCTCCGACGAGCAGATCAAGCAGCGCCACAAGCAGATGATCTGTGACGCGGTGCTGCGCTACATCCGCGCTTGATTCATGCCTTCGGGGCTGCAAAGCAGCCCCAGAAACTCATTCGCCCAGCCGTTGCTCGCGCGAGGGTGGATACCCGAAGTACGCCGCATAGCACTTGCTGAAGTGCGACACCGAGACAAAGCCGCAGGCCACCGCCACTTCCATCACTGACAGGTCGGAGTACTGCAGCAGGCGGCGGCTCTTGGTGATGCGCAGTTCCATGTAGTAGCGCCGTGGCGAGGTGCCGAGCTGCGCCTGGAACAGGCGGTCGATCTGGCGCCGCGAGCGTCCGCTGTAGGCGGCCAGCTGGTCGAGGCTCAGGGTTTCCTCAAGGTTGTTCTCCATCAGTTCGACGATGGTGCGCAGATGCAGGCTCATGGACTTCTTCGCCCCCGGCCCGACCTGGCGATAGCGGGCGCCGGAGAACGAGAGAATTTCCTCGACCCCTTCGGCCAGCGCATCGCCATACAGGCGTCGGACCAGGCCGAGCATCAATTCCATCGCGCCGTTGGGGCTGGCGGCGGTCAGGCGGTCACGGTCGAGGGTGAAGCTGGCCGGTGTCAGGCGGGTTTGCGGGCTGCGCTCGGCAAGGCTGGCGCGCTGCTCTGGATGAATGCTGCAGCCGTAGTCGTCGAGCACGCCAGCGCGACCGAGGAACCACGCGCCGTTCCACAGCCCGCCCAGCGCCATGCCATGGGCGGCGCAGTCACTGAGCATGCGGTCGAGTTCGGGGTACTTGAGCGGCGTGCGCAAGCCGCCACAGATCACCAGCAGGTCCAGCTCCTTGAGGCTGGCGGCGTTCAGTTCGCTGGCCACCAGCTCTAGGCCCAGGTCGCTCAGCACCCGGTCGCCCTTGGGCGAGAGCGGCGTGAAACGGAAGCTGTCGGCGCGCAGCAGATTGGCCGTCACCAGCACATCCATCGCCACGGTGAAGCTGGCCATGGAGAAGTGTTCGAGCAGGACGAAGTCGACCCGATAGGGCATCTGACCGTTACCGGCAGTGGACTTGAGCCTCAACATGTTGCTGGTGCTGGTTTTCTGGCTGAACTGGCGTGGCGTGGACACTGCTGACTCCGCTTCCTGGCTGGCCGGATGAGTGTGCTGGGAGTCTGCGGGAAAGACAACCGGAGCACGCATGGCGGGCGCAGGGTCACTGGGCTATGCTGAGCCACCGCCTCGAGGACAATCCCCGATGAAATACGCCGCCGCATTGCTGCTGAGCCTGCTCCCACTGCTGGCCCAGGCGCTGGAGTCGGGCGACACGCTCGCACCCTGGACGCTGCTCGATCAATACGACCAGCCCTACAGCCTCGATACCGACACCCGCATCCTGCTGGTGGCACGCGACATGGATGGCGCAAAGCTCGTCAAGGCCGCCTTGGCCGAGCAACCCAAGGGGTATCTGCAAGCGCGTCATGCTGTGTTCCTTGCTGACATCCAGCGCATGCCCGCGATCATCGGCAAGCTGTTCGCCATCCCCGCCATGCGCGATTACAACTACCGCGTGGTGCTCGACCGCGAGGGACGGGTGGCCAGCCGCTATGGCGTCGGGGAGGGGCAGGTGCTGTGGCTGCAACTGGATCACCGGGTGCTCGCCGGGCAGCGGGTGTACACCGATGCCACGGCGCTCAAGGCCGCCCTGGAGCGGGCCACGCCTTGAGCCAGCCTGACGGATCCGACTGAACCCTTGCGCCTGAGCGTCGCCCAATGCAGTACATGCTTACGGGAGAACGCTCATGGAAATCGGAACGATCTGGATCATTGTCGCGGCCATTCTCATCCTGCTGGAGATCGTCGCCATCTGGCACATCATCGGCAGCGACCGGCGTGCCGAACGCAAGATGTTATGGGTCGTCTTCGTGGTGTATGTGCCCTTGCCAGGGCTGATCTTCTGGGCCTGGAAAGGGCCGCGAGCGGTCAAGGGCAGGGCGGTGCTGGAAGAACGATGATGGCCAGGGCCGCATCGCCTTGCGCCGCAGGCTGTCGCCAGTTCCCAGGGGGAATCCGGGGCGCAACGCGCCCCGCGAACTTCGCTAGAATCCCACCTCTTTTTCGCCGAGCCACACCATGCACGCCCCCCTCCAACTGCTCCAGACCTCCGCCGACCAGGCCGAGCTGATCCGCAACCTCTACCAGTTCTACGCCTACGAGTCCTCCGACTGGGAAGCCGAAGACGTCGAAGTGGACGGGCGCTTCTATATCCACGAAGAACACCTGGTCCGGTATTGGCAATCGCCCGGCTGGAGTGCCAGCGTGATCTTGGTCGATGGCTTCATCGCAGGCTTTGTGCTGATCGAGCGCAGTGAGCTGCCGGGGCTTGCGGCCACGGAACTCGCCGACCTGTTCATTCTCAAGCGCTATCGCCGCCAGGGCATCGGCAAAGCCATTGCCCAGCAACTGCTATGCAGCGGTACAGGAGACTGGCTGCTGCGCTGCTACGCCCAAGACCCGCCTGCGGTGGCGTTCTGTCGCGCTGTGCTGGCGGACTTGCCCCGTGCCTGGCGGGCTATCGCCCTGGACGATGAGCCGCCGCTGCTCAACTTTCTGGTCTCGCCCGTCCACTGAGCTGACCATAAATTTTTGTGACGCACTTCACAAAACGCTTTCGGCTAACGGCATAATGCCAGCACTTGATGACTTCGATCCGGCCCTGACAGGCCGGCATGTTCCGTGCTGCCATAGGGTAAATCATGACGCCAGTCAGCCCCGACCTCATGTACCGGCTGTTGATCCAAAGTGTGGCGGATTACGCCATCTACCTATTGACCCCCGATGGCAGGGTGGCCAACTGGAATCCCGGAGCGCAGCGGGCCAAGGGGTATTCGAGCGAGGAGATTGTCGGCAAGCATTACTCGCTGTTCTACCACGAGGATGAACGTGCTGCGGGGCTGCCGCAGCAGAACCTCGAGCAGGCCCGGCGCACCGGTCGCTTCGAGGCCAGCGGCCTGCGCCTGCGCAAGGACGGATCGGCGTTCCATGCCCATGTGGTGATCGACGCGGTGCACGACGACCAAGGGCAACTGGTGGGGTTCGCCAAGACCACCCGCGACATCTCCGAGCACCGGCGCCAGGAGGCCGAGCTGCGCCAGGCCAAGCAGTTGGCCGAGCAGTACAGCCAGGAAATGGCCGACCTGTCGCGTTTTCTCGACTCGGTGATCGCCAACATCCCAGCCAGTGTCATCGTCCAGGACCTCGACAGCCAGCGCATCCTGCTGGCCAACCAGCAAGCCGAGCAGCTGTTTGGCGCTCAGGGCACATGCATGGTCGGCCAGTTGCCCGAGCAGTGCCTGGCACCTGAAGCTGCCCAGTACCTGACCCAGCAGCTGGCCCGAGGCGCGCGCAGTGTCAAGGGTTATGCCGATGAGAGTCGCGTGGCCACAGCGCTCGGCCTGCGCACCTTGCGCAGCAGGACGTTGCTCAGCCAGAACCGCGAAGGGCAGGCTGACTACGTGCTGTTCGTGGCCGAGGATGCCACCGAGGAACTGGCGGCCCACGCCCAGATCCACTACATGGCGCACCATGATGCGTTGACCGGCTTGCCCAATCGCACCCTGTTCAGCGAGCGGCTCAAGCAGGCGCTGGGCCGCGGCCAGGACAGCGGCAAGTTGACCGCGACCCTGTGCCTTGACCTGGATAATTTCAAGAACATCAACGACTCCCTCGGTCACGCCTTCGGCGACAAGCTGCTGCGCGCGCTGGGCAAGCGCCTGCGCCGCGAGTTGCGCGAGCACGACACCCTGGCCCGGCTTGGCGGCGATGAGTTCGCCGTGGTCCTGGCCGGGCTGGATACCCGCGAGGCCGCCTGCCATACCGCCCAACGCCTGATCGAGGCGATCAGCCCGCCGTTTCGCATCGAAGGGCATCAGTTTTCGGTGGGCGTGAGCATTGGCATCGCCCTTGCGCCGGACGATCATGGCCAGGCCGAGCAACTGCTCAGCTATGCCGACATGGCCCTGTACGAGGCCAAGCGCAACGGCCGTAACCGCTACGAATGCTTCAGCGTCGAGATGGATGTCGCTGCCCGCCAGCGCCGTCTGGTGGAGACCGACCTGCGCACTGCCTTGCACCTGGGGCAGTTGCAGTTGCACTACCAGCCAGTGGTGGACCAGCAAACCAACAGCGTCACCGGCTACGAAGCCCTGCTGCGCTGGGAGCACCCCACCCGTGGCATGGTCATGCCCATGGACTTCATCCCCATCGCCGAGGAAACCGGGCTGATCCACGAGATCGGCACCCGCGCCCTGAATCTAGCCTGCCAGGAAGCCGCCACGTGGGAAGGCACCCAGACGGTATCGGTGAACCTGTCCGCCGTGCAGTTCAAGAGCGCCAACCTGGTACAGACCGTAGCCCTGGCCCTGGCCGATTCAGGGTTGGCGGCGCAGCGGCTGGAACTTGAGATCACCGAGTCGGTTTTATTGGGCAACAGCGAGGAAAACGTACGCACCCTGCGGGCGCTCAAAGATCTGGGGGTATCGATTTCCCTCGACGATTTCGGCACGGGATATTCATCGCTCGGGTACTTGCGCTCGTTTCCGTTCGACCGGATCAAGATCGACAAGTCGTTCGTCCATGACATGTGCGACAGCCGCGAAGCGATGTCGATCATTCGCGCCATCACCGAACTGTCCAACAGCCTGATGATCAAGACCACGGCCGAAGGGGTGGAATCGCCTGAACAGATGCGCCGCCTGGCGGCGGAAGGGTGCTCGCATTTCCAGGGATACCTGTATGGCAAGCCGGCGCCAGCGAGCCAGCGGCTCAGGAGTGTCGTGCCCGTGCAAGGCTGAAGCTCGGCGGTGCTTGCTTGGCGAGTGAACTCGCCCCCACAGGTTCGGTGTCGCTCTCAATTGCACCGCATACCTATAGGAGCACCGGCCGAAGCAGGTGGAGGCGGTACCCACACTGGCAAATCCGGTCGATCAGCGAACACAAACCCGTGCACGCCGATTTCTCATCCCGGTGCATCTCTTCTAGAATCCGCCCATACCTGCGCCGGCCCTGCCACGCGCGCCGTCGAGAGCGCCATGAGTTCCAGAACCCCGCTGTCCGGAGTCAACCAACCGCTGCGCGGCATCGCCCTGGTGGTCGTGGCAACGTTCCTGTTCGCCAGTCACGATGCGCTGTCGAAGTTCCTCGGTGGCTTGTACCCGATCGTCATGGTGGTGTGGGCGCGCTATCTGGTGCACACCCTGCTGATGGCGGGGATCTTCCTGCCCAAAGCCGGCATGGCAGTACTGCGAACCCGCCGGCCGCTGCTGCAGACCCTGCGAGCCCTGAGTCTGCTGAGCACCAGCCTGCTGTTCACTGCAGGCTTGCAGTATCTGCCGCTGGCCGAGGCGACGTCGGTCAACTTCCTGGCTCCGGTGCTGGTCACTGCGCTCTCGGCACCACTGCTCAAGGAGCGTGTCTCCCTCGGCCAATGGGTGGCGGTGGTGATGGGCTTTATCGGCGTGCTGGTGGTTGTGCATCCGGGCGGGGCGATGTTCACGCCGGCGATCCTCTTCCCCCTGGGCTCGGCACTGGGTTTTTGCTTCTATCAATTGCTGACCCGCAAGCTGTCCGCCTATGACTCCCCGACCACCAGCAACTTTTACGCCGGGCTGTGCAACACCCTGGTGCTCAGTGCCCTGGTGCCGTTCTTCTGGCAACTGCCCCACTGGAATCACGCCTTGCTGATGCTGGCCTTGGGCGGCTGCGGCATGACCGCCCATCTGCTGCTGACCCAAGCCTTCCGCTTCGCCGCCCCAGCCTTGCTGGCGCCGTTCAGCTACTGTCAGATCGTTTTCGCAGGGCTGTTGGGGCTGGTGATTTTCAGCCAGGTACCTGAAACCAGCAGCCTGGTGGGCATCGCCATCATCTGCCTGAGTGGGTTGGGCGCAGCCTGGATGCAGCGCGGCAAGTGAACCTCGGCCCCCGAAAGTCCCAGCCTATTACCCCCACATAGCCACTCTATTAGAAACCTGCCGCCGCTCGGCTAGTCTTCATTCTGCCCCGTGACAACGGCGGGTGGGCGTGGGCAGGGATACCCCTCGGGGCGCCTGCTTTTTCCGCCGTTGACGAGCCTGTGTCGGGCTTTCGCCGACGCGACCTGATGAGGGGGCGCATGAGCTTGCGTGCTCAACCGATCGAACACCTGGCCTAGACCGGGAAATCTGGACAACCGACCCAAAGGTACACGCAGATGTCGAACGAATCGAAATGCCCGTTTCATCAAACCGCGGGTGGTGGCACCAGCAACCGTGACTGGTGGCCGGACCAGCTGAACCTGAAGATCCTCCACCAGCATTCTGCCAAGTCCGACCCGATGGATCCCGGTTTCGACTACGCCAAAGCGTTCAAGAGCCTCGACTTCCAGGCCCTCAAGCAGGACCTGCACGCCTTGATGACTGACTCCCAGGACTGGTGGCCCGCCGACTTCGGCCACTATGGCCCGCTGTTCATCCGCATGGCCTGGCACAGTGCCGGTACCTACCGCATCGGCGATGGTCGCGGCGGCGCAGGCTCTGGCCAGCAACGTTTCGCGCCGCTCAACAGCTGGCCGGATAACGTCAGCCTGGACAAGGCCCGGCGCCTGCTCTGGCCCATCAAGCAAAAATACGGCAACAAGATCTCCTGGGCCGACTTGATCGTGCTCACCGGCAACGTCGCCCTCGAATCCATGGGCTTCAAGACCTTCGGTTTCTCCGGCGGGCGCGCAGACGTATGGGAGCCGGACGAAGACGTTTACTGGGGCTCCGAGAAGGTCTGGTTGGGAGGCGACACGCGCTATGGCAAGGCCCAAGCCCCAGGCCAGGGCGACCTGGTGGCCGAGCCGCAGAAGCACGGTGAAGAAGAAAGCCGCACCCTGGGAGGGGAACGTAACCTGGAGAACCCGCTGGCTGCCGTGCAGATGGGGCTGATCTACGTGAACCCGGAAGGCCCGGACGCCAATCCCGACCCTGTGGCCTCGGGCAAGGACATCCGCGAGACCTTCGGGCGCATGGCCATGAACGATGAGGAAACCGTGGCCCTGATCGCCGGCGGACATGCCTTCGGCAAGACCCACGGCGCCGGCCCCGCCGACAACGTAGGCCCTGAGCCAGAAGCCGCAGGCCTCGAGCTGCAAGGTCTGGGCTGGCAGAACAAGTTTGGTACCGGCAAGGGCGGCGACACCATCACCAGTGGCCTGGAAGTGACCTGGACGTCTACCCCGACCAAGTGGAGCAACGAGTATCTGGAGAACTTGTTCAACTTCGACTGGGAACTGACCAAGAGCCCGGCCGGTGCCCACCAGTGGCGGCCGAAGAACGGCGCCGGGGCAGGACAGATCCCCGATGCCCACGATCCTTCCAAGCGTCACGCGCCGGCCATGCTCACCTCCGACCTGGCCCTGCGTTTCGACCCGATCTACGAACCGATCGCCCGGCGTTTCAAGGACAACCCCGACCAGTTGGCTGATGCCTTCGCCCGTGCCTGGTACAAACTGATCCACCGGGACATGGGCCCGCTGTCACGCTACCTGGGCCCGGAAATGCCCCAGGAGGTGCTGCTCTGGCAGGACCCGATCCCGCCGGTGGACCACCCGCTGATCGACGATCAAGACATCGCCGCCCTCAAAGCCAAGGTGTTGGCCTCGGGCCTGAGCGTCGGCGAACTGGTCTCCACCGCTTGGGCCTCGGCCTCGACCTTCCGGGGTTCGGACAAGCGCGGTGGTGCCAACGGCGGCCGCCTGCGCCTGGCGCCGCAGAAGTTCTGGGCAGCCAACCAGCCTGAACAATTGGACAAAGTACTCAAGGCGCTGGAGAAGATCCAGAGTGAGTTCAACGCCTCGGGCAAGAAGGTTTCCCTGGCCGATTTGATCGTGCTGGCGGGCTGCGCCGCGGTGGAAAAAGCTGCCAGGGACGGTGGGCACACAGTCAATGTGCCGTTCAGGCCTGGACGCATGGATGCCTCCCAGGAGCAGACCGATGTCGAGTCGTTCGGTGTGCTCGAGCCCTTGGCCGACGGTTTCCGCAACTTCACCAAAGCCCGCTACAGCGTCAAGGCCGAAAAACTGTTGCTGGACAAAGCCCAGTTGCTGACCCTCACCGCACCGCAGATGACCGTGCTGATCGGCGGCCTGCGGGTACTGGGCGCCAATGTCGGTGGCAGCCGACACGGGGTCTTTACCGACAAGCCCGGTGTGCTGTCCAACGACTTCTTCCGCAACCTGCTGGACATGAGCGTGGAGTGGAAGCCGACCTCGGCGGACAACGAAACCTTCGAAGGTCGCGACCGCAAGACTGGCCAGGTGAAGTGGACCGGTACCCGCGTCGACTTGGTGTTTGGCTCCCACGCCCAGTTGCGGGCCTTGTCGGAGGTCTATGGCAGCAGTGATGGCCAGGACAAGTTCGTCAAGGACTTCGTCGCTGCCTGGGTCAAGGTGATGGAGCTCGATAGGTTCGACTTGAAGTGACCGTGGCTTGAGGGGCCTGTGCGCCCCCTATCGCGATACATGGCCGCCCCACAGGTGCTGCGCACGCCATTGCGCTGTGCCTGTGGGGCGGCCTTGTGTCTAGGTGATCCGCAAAAAGGCCGCCAAGGGGCGGTGGCCGTTTCGCCAATTTCAGGTCGGATAGATACAAAAGCGCCCTTGATCGTTCTGCTGCAATGCATCCCAGGCAACCGGCCTGAACAGCATGCCCATAACGACAAGGAAACCCACCATGCAAATGCCCAAGACCCTGAAGATCCACAATGGCGAGAAGGCCAAACCCACGTTCTGCGCCCAGGAATACGCTGCCCGCCAAGCCCGCCTGCGCGCCTACATGGCCGAGCATGACATCGAGGCGGCGATTTTCACCTCGTACCACAACGTCAACTACTACAGCGACTTCCTCTACTGCTCGTTCGGGCGCCCCTATGCGCTGGTGGTCACCCAGGACAAGGTGGTCTCGATCAGCGCCAACATCGATGGCGGCCAACCCTGGCGGCGGACGGTCGGCACCGACAACATCGTCTACACCGACTGGCAGCGCGACAACTTCTTCGTCGCCATCCAGCAGGCCCTGCCGCTGGCCTCGCGCATCGGCGTGGAGCATGACCATCTCAACCTACAGAATCATGCCAAGCTCGCTGCCTGCTATCCCAAGGCCGAGTTGGTCGACATCGGCGCGCCTTGCATGCGTATGCGCATGATCAAGTCCGCCGCAGAGCAGGCGTTGATCCGTCAGGGCGCGCGTATCGCCGATATCGGTGGCGCGGCAGTGGTCGAGGCCCTGCGCGATCAGGTGCCTGAGTACGAAGTGGCGCTGCATGCCACCCAGGCAATGGTGCGCGAGATCGCCCGCAGCTTCCCTGACGCCGAGCTGATGGACACCTGGACCTGGTTCCAGTCCGGGCTCAACACCGATGGTGCCCACAACCCGGTCACCAGCCGCACGGTGAGTAAGGGCGAGATCCTCAGCCTCAACTGCTTCCCGATGATCGCCGGTTACTACACCGCGCTTGAGCGCACCTTGTTCCTCGACCACTGTCCGGACGAGTACCTGCGCCTGTGGCAAGCCAACGTCGAGGTGCACGAAGCGGGCCTGAAGCTGGTGCGTCCCGGAATCCGCTGCTGCGACATCGCCCGCGAGCTGAACGAGATTTTCCTTCGTCATGACCTGCTGCAGTACCGCACCTTCGGTTACGGCCATTCCTTCGGCACCCTGAGCCATTACTACGGGCGCGAAGCGGGGCTGGAGCTGCGCGAGGACATCGACACCGTCCTCGAGCCAGGCATGGTGGTGTCGATCGAGCCGATGATCATGCTGCCCGAAGGGCACCCCGGCGCGGGTGGCTACCGTGAGCACGACATCCTGATCGTCAACGAGCACGGTGCCGAGAACATTACCCATTTCCCGTACGGGCCGGAGCACAACATCATCCGCAAGTGACCCTCGGGCACGGTCGCGGGCCTGCCCGCGACCTTCCCGCCAGTGACCGCTCGACCCTGCCGCCAATTACAAGAACAGAGGGTATCCGTCATGTCCCAGCGTCATTCCGTTGTGCCGAAATCTCGTTTGCTGCCCGCCCTGGGAGGTGCGCGATGATCACCATGAGCGCCCGTCACCTTGACCTCCCGGCACAGGACGCCGAACGCCAGGCGCTGCGCAAGGCCGCGCGAGCCAGCTTCATGGGCAACTTCGTCGAATGGTTCGACTATGCCGCCTATGGCTACCTGGCCACCATCATTGCCGCCACGTTCTTCCCCGATGCCGACAAGACCACTGGCCTGCTGGCCACCTTTGCAGTGTTTGCCCTGTCCTTCATCGTCCGGCCGTTGGGCGGGGTGGTCTGGGGACATTTCGGTGACCGCCATGGGCGGCGCAACGCGCTGTCGTGGTCGATCCTGATCATGTCGGCGTCGACGTTCTGCATCGGCATATTGCCCAGTCATGCGCAGATCGGCGTGTGGGCACCGTGCCTTTTGCTGCTGATTCGCCTGGTACAGGGTTTTTCCGCCTCCGGCGAGTATGCCGGGGCCTCGGCGTTTCTGGCCGAATACGCGCCAGCAGGCCGTCGCGGGCTGTACACCAGCATCGTGCCGGCCAGCACTGCCGCCGGGTTGCTGTTCGGCGCCGCGTTCGTCGCCGCCTTGCACGCGCTGCTCAGCACCGAGGCCTTGCACAGCTGGGGGTGGCGCCTGCCATTTTTGCTGGCTGCACCGTTCGGCTTGGTGGGGCGCTATATCCGCATGAGTCTGCAGGACACGCCGAAATTCCTGGAGATGGAGCAGCGCCTGGAAAGCAAGGGCTGCGCGGGCGCCACACCGCTGCGCGAATTGCTGACCCTGCACCGGCGCAGTGTGCTGATCGGCATTGGCGTGACCTGCCTGAATGCGGTGGCCTTCTACCTGCTGCTCAGCTACATGCCCACATACCTGTCCAACGAAATGGGCATGAGCGAGCGCGACTCGTTCATTGCCTCGACGGTGTCGCTGGCAACTTACATCGGGTTGATCTTCCTGATGGGGCGCTTGTCGGACCGCTTTGGTCGCAAGCCCATGCTGGTGGTCGCCTCGCTGCTGTTTCTGGGGCTGACGGTGCCGCTGTTCAGTTTGCTCGATCATCAGCCGCTGTTGGTGATCCTGGCGATCCAGATCCTGTTCGGTGCGATGCTGGCGATGAACGACGGCACCTTGCCCTGCTTGCTGGCGGAGATTTTTCCCACACGTGTGCGTTTCAGCGGGTTTGCCTTGAGCTTCAACATCGCCAACGCGCTGTTCGGTGGCACCGCGCCGTTCATTGCCACCTGGCTGATCCAGGTCACTGGCAACAAGCTGGCCCCGGCGGGCTACCTGCTGGTCGCTGCGGTGGTGGCACTGGTGGCTATGCTGGCCTGCCGGGAAACGGCGCATCGTGCGTTGCAGGATTGACTGCGCAGAGCGCCCAGCGCTCCCAACCGGTAGGACGGGTGTTTGCGAGCAATCCAGAACCTGTGGGAGCGGGGTTCACCTGCGAACATCGGCGGAGCCGGTGCCAGGTGCCGCCGGGAAACCTTGTTCGAGGTGAACCCTACCTTCGTTAGCAACCCGTCAGTGCAACGACGCCTGTCGCCGCTCTCCGAGCGGTGACAGGCCAAAGAACCGGCTGTAGCTCTTGGAAAAATGCGCAGGCGAGGTAAAGCCACAGGCCAGGGCGATTTCCCGCACCTGGGCGTCGCTGCGCAGCAGCATCTCCCGCGCCCGTGACAGACGTAGCTCCAGGTAGTACTGGCTGGGGGTGCGCTGCAGGTACTTGTGAAACAGCCGCTCCAGTTGGCGCACCGTCACCTCGTTGAGGGTTGCCAGCTCTTCCAGCCCCAGGGGTTCTTCCAGGTTGGCTTCCATGATCGCCACCACCTGGCTTAGCTTGGGTTGCGCATTGCCGAGGCGGGTGCGCAGCGGAACCCGCTGGCGGTCACGCTCACCACGCACCCGGTCGCACAGCAACAGCTCGGCCGCCTTGGCGGCGATGGCTTGGCCATCGGGCAGGCGGGCGACCAATTGCAACATCATGTCCATGGCGGCCACGCCGCCGGAACAGGTGTAGCGGTCGCGATCGAGCTCGTACAGTTGGTTGGAGATGACGATGCCGGGGAAACGCTCCTTGAGCGCTTCGATGTCTTCCCAGTGGATGGTGCAGCGGTAGCCTTTGAGCAGCTGCGCCCGTGCCAGCAGGTAGCTGCCCGTGCAAATTCCACCCAGGGGTACCCGCTGGCGGGCGAGTTGTCGCAACCAGTCGATCAGCCGGCGGCTGTCACGGTCGTTGGCAATGGGGTTGGCACCTACCACGAACAGGGCATCCAGTGCGGGTGCGTCGGCGATGCCATGGTCAGGTAGCACGCGCATGCCGTTGCTGGCGGTCACAGGTTCCGGCGTGGCGGCGATGACTACGGTGCGAAACAACGGGCGGCAGGCGGCCAGGTTGGCCATGCGCAGGGTCTCGACCGCCGAGGCCAGGCCGATGGTGGTGAAGTTGGGTTGTACCAGAAAGCCGAACGTCCTGGGTGGGGGGAGGGGGGAGGCAGGCTGCGCAGAGCAGGGCTGGACCATGTGCGATTTACCTGTGCAAGCTGAGGCGTCGTTGTATCCGGGCTATAAGAAAAAACCAGCCTTGAGGAATTCTTGTTGTTCTATGCCGTGGCCGGCCCGATAGTACACCCGGATGACAAGGGGCCGGAATGCCCACGACCCGGAGCCCCTTTTGCACAGGAGACGACCGCTTGAACCGTAAATCCGTGCCGGTACCCCAGGAAGGCTTCGCCCTGGCCCCCGGTGCCATCGAGGTGTTGCCCGATGCGGCGAGCTACCGCACTCGCTTGCTTGAGCTGATTGCCAGCGCCACCCAACGTATTGTCATCGTCGCCCTGTACTTGCAAGAGGACGAGGCCGGCCAAGAAGTGCTCGACGCCTTGTACCAGGCCAAGGCGGCGCGACCAGCGCTGGAGGTTCTCGTCGTCGTCGACTGGTTCCGGGCCCGGCGCGGCTTGCTGGGGGCGGGCCGGCAACCGGGCAACGCGGCGTGGTACCAGGCCCAGCGTCAACGCCGAGGCCTTGATGTGGTCATCCATGGTGTGCCGGTACAGACCCGCGAGCTGTTCGGCGTGCTGCACCTCAAAGGCAGCATCATCGATGACCAGGTGCTGTACACCGGGGCGAGCCTGAACAACGTCTACCTACACCGCTTCGACCGCTACCGGCTGGATCGATACCACCTGTTCCACAATGCCGGGTTGGCTGACGCCATGGCCGGCCTGGTGCGGCAGATACTGGCAAGTACCGCGACACCGCGCCTGGACTTGCCTGCACCGCCGACGACCAAACGCCTGCGTGGTGCGATTCGCCGGCTGCGGGCGCGTTTGAGGCACATGGCCTACGACCTGCCCGTGGCTCCGGCCCGGGAAGGGCTGCGGGTGATCCCTCTGTTGGGCATCGGCCGAGGCAATCCGCTCAACCGCAGCGTGTGCGCGCTGCTTGCGGCTGCGCGTTCGCAGATCGTGCTCAGCACACCGTACTTCAACCCGCCCCGTGTACTGATCGCCGAGATCGACCGGGCGCTGGCCCGTGGGGTGACGGTGGAGATGATCATCGGTCACCGAACCGCCAACGATTTCTACGTCGCCCCCGGGCAACCCTTCACCGCCAGCGCCGCCTTGCCCTATCTGTACGAGGACAACCTGCGCGCCTTCGCCCATCGGCGCCAGGGCGCCATTGCCAGCGGCCAGCTGCAGGTGCGGATCTGGAACGATCCGGGGCACACCTTCCATGCCAAGGGCGTGTGGATCGACGAACGCTACAGCTTGCTCACCGGCAACAACCTCAATCCCCGTGGGTTCAATCTGGACCTTGAGAACGGCCTATTGATCGATGACCCCCAGGGACAGTGGCTCGCCCCCCGTGAGGCCGAACTCGAAAGGATCCGTCGGCACGCCCCCCGGCTGTCGTCGGCCGAGGAGCTGGGCGAGGCCGGCGAACACCCGCGCGAGGTGCTCAAGCTGCTGCGGCGGCTGCGCTACAGCCGCCTCGAGCCATTGATCAGACGGGTGCTCTGACTCTCATTGGCTGGAACCGGCCGCGCAGCCAGTGATCCAGGCTCAGGCGGCCGGCCCCTTTGAGCAACAGTGGCAGCAAGGCCACCAGATAGATGACCGGCAGCTTGAAGTTGCCGTAGCCCTGGTTGGTAATCGCATAGCCCTGGGCAAGCTCGGCCAGGCTCGACCACTGCGCCGGCCAGTGCACCGCGGCGATAGCCACTACTGTCACCACCATCAGCACGGCCGAGGCCAGGCGCGTGCCCAGGCCGAGCAGCAGCAACAGCGGGCAGATCAATTCAGCCCACAGCGAGAGCTGCCAGTTCACATTGGCTGGCAATAGGTTGAACGGGAAGGGAAAACTCGCTTGCAGATCAGTGAACCAGTTGGCGCCGTTGAATTTCTCGATACCCGATTCGAAGAACTCCCAGGCCAGGAACAGGCGCAGGGGCAGGTCGGCGCTCCAGGTACCGAGGCGATCCAGGGCGTTAAAGGCGCGGGGCAATGCGTTCATGGTCAGGCTCTCTTGTCAGCAGGTTGGAGAACTCGAGCCCTGGGGCTCGAGGTGTGACAAGGAGTGTGTGCGGCGAGGGTATCTGCAGTGTGTCCAGGGCAGTGGCGTTATGTATCGGCGTGTAGTCGAAGCCGGGGCCGGGACGCGGCCCCCACGTCATTTGAGCTCGATCTGCGCGCACAGCCCGCCGCCAGCGCGGTTGCTCAAGGTCAGTTGCCCTCCCATGGCCTGGGTCAGTTGCTGAGCGATCGCCAGCCCCAGGCCGGTACCTCCGGTGCTGCGGTTGCGGGAACCTTCCACCCTGTAGAACGGTTTGAGCACTTCGGCCAGCTCATCGGCGGGAATGCCAGGCCCTTCGTCGAGCACACGGATCAACGTGCCGTTCCCGGTGTGTTCCACCTCAAGCTGCGCGGCACCTGCGAACTTCAGCGCATTGTCCACCAGGTTCACCAGCACCCGGCGCAGGGCATGGGGGCGGGTGTGGAGGGTGACATCGGTGGCACCCAGGCGCTCGACCTTGGCGCCGCTGTCCTGGTAATCGAAGACCAGGCTGTCGAGGAAGGCATCGAGCTTGATGCGGCATGGCGCCTCGGTGCTGCTGTCCATGCTGCGCGCGTACGCCACGCCTTCGCGCACCAAGTGTTCCATGGCGCTCAGGTCGCTCCAGAGTTTGTCCTTCTCCAGGCCGTCGTCCATCACCTCCACCCGCAATTTCATGCGCGTGATGGGGGTTTGCAGGTCATGGGAGATGGCCGCCAGCAGTTGCATGCGCTCTTTGAGGTAGGCCGCGATGCGCGCCTGCAGGGCGTTGAAGGCGACTGCCGCGTAGCGCACCTCTCGGGGGCCGCTTTCGTCCAGTTGGGGGCCGGGTTTGTCCGGGTCCAGATCGTCCACCGCACGGGCCAGCCGGGTCAGTGGACGGATCGCCAGACGCACGGCCAGCCAGGTGCAGCCCAGCAGCACCGCCAGCTGGATCAACAGCACCACCGGCAGCCATTTGGCCAAGGGCACGCCGGCCGGCGTGACGTCGATGGTCAGCGGCGCGCCGTCCGCCAGGCGCAAGTGGGCCTGAAAATGCGCAATGGGGCCCGGGATCTCCTGGAAGGTCAGGCGATAATCCTGGCCGATCGCCTTGACGATCGACTCGGCGGCCATGGGCGGGTCCTCGCTGGCCATGGCCTGGCCACTGAGGCCTTCACTGAGTTGATAGCGATAATTTTGCCGTTGCAGGCGTGGCAGCCAGGCAGCACGCTCGTTTGCTGGCAAGCGCTCGAGGATCGCCACCGAGGTTGCCACGTCTTGCTCCAGGTTGTTGAGCATCATCGAACGGCTGCTGACATAGCGCTCGTAGAACTGCAGGCCGAACGACAGCCCGTAGGCCAGCACCAGCCCGGTGAGAAAGATCAGCGCCAGGCGCGAGGCAAGGGTACGGGGCCATCTCATAACGGCGACTCGAGCAACTGCACCGGCAGGGAGAACACATAGCCCTCGCTGCGTACGGTTTTGATGCAGGTGGGTTCGCGGGCGTCGTCGCCCAGACGTTGGCGCAGGCGGCTGACCAGCAAGTCGATGGAGCGGTCGAAGATATCCGCCTCGCGGCCCTGGGTGAGGTTGAGCAGTTGTTCGCGGCTGAGCACCCGCTGGGGGTGGTCGAGAAACACCCGCAGCAGGCGATACTCCGCGCCGCTCAGGGCCACCAGGGTGCCGTCGGTGTCGAGCAGGTGGCGGGCGGTGGTGTCCAGCCGCCATTGGCCGAAGCCGATCAGCCGGCTGCTTTCGCTGATGGTCAGGTTGGGCGGCAGCATCCGCGTGCGACGCAGCACGGCGTTGATGCGCGCCAGCAGTTCACGCGCCGAGAAGGGTTTGGTGAGGTAGTCGTCGGCCCCCATCTCAAGGCCAATGATGCGGTCGGTCTCATCGTTGCGTGCGGTGAGCATCAACACAGGCGTGTTGCGGTGCTTGCCGGCGCGCAGTTCACGGCACAGCAACAGGCCGTCGTCGCCGGGCATCATGATGTCGAGCACGATCAGGTCGACCGCGTTGTTCTCCAGGAAGGCGCGCATTTGCCGGCCATCGGCGACGATGCTGGTGCGCAGGCCGTTCTTCTTCAAGTAATTGCCGACCAGCTCGCGGATTTCGCGATCGTCGTCGACGATCAGGATGTGATCGACATGTTCCATCGGAGGGTTCCTGTACAGGGTTGGATAGGCGCAGTGTACCGAGCGTTGTGGCCCTTGCGGACCGGGCTTTGTATTGCAGTGTATCCGTCGGCGGTGCAGATACAGCACAAGGCAATAGGAGGCCTTTGCGGACACAGCCCGGATACCCGCCAGCGGTGAAATGGCTCTCGACCGGGGAAGACTCCCCACCGCATAAACACTCGCAGGAGAGATGCCATGACCACCAAGACTTTTGCCATCGCCGCCTTGTTTGCCTTGTCCAGTTTGGGCGCCATCGGTGCCCAGGCAAGCCCGCAACCGATGCAGGACAACGTGATGCAATACCGCTATGGCGATCATCTGGATATCCAGAAAGTACTCTCTACCCAGGACGACCAGGCCAACGCCTGTGGCGTGGTCACCACCCGCATGGATTACCTGGACTCCCACGGCCAGCGTCAGAGCGTCGAGTACCGTACCTACGCCACCGGCGGCTGCCATGAAAATTGACCGGCGCATGCTGATCAAGGTCGGCGGGTTGGGCATGGGACTGGTTGGGCTTGGCCTGGCCGGTTACCTGGCGGCGCGGGACGGGCAGGGCGCCATGCCTTCGCTGGCCGGCGCCAGCCAGTGGCTGAACTCGGCGCCGCTGGATGCCCCGGCGCTCAAGGGCAAGGTGGTACTGGTGGATTTCTGGACCTGGGATTGCGTCAACTGCCAGCGCAGCCTGCCCTATGTCAACGACTGGTCCCGGCGCTATGCCGACCAAGGGCTGGTGGTGATCGGGGTGCATACGCCGGAATACGACTATGAGCATGATCTGGGCACCCTGCGCCAGAAGGTGGCCAGTCTAGGCATCGGTTATCCGGTAGCGGTGGACAACGACTACCGGATCTGGAACGCCTGGGGCAACCAGTTCTGGCCAGCCCATTACTTCATTGACCGTCAGGGACAGGTGCGCCATGTGCATTACGGCGAAGGCGGCTATGACGGTCAGGAGAAGGTGATACAGGCGTTGCTGGCTGAGTGACCGCGTATCTTGGGGCGCTTGGCGCCCCTTTTCATAGGGCCTTCTGCCGCTCGCGCATGCCTGCCATGCACTTGAGCAGAAAACCGATGGTCACCGCACTGGCTGCGGTGATGAAGATCGAAGGCTTTCCGGTCACCTGCAGCAGCATCGAGATGAACGCTGGCGCAACTGCAGCCGCACTGGCCAGCGTGATCGGCACCAGTGGGGTGAACTGGCCTTGGGGGTCGTTGGTGGCGATGGCGCCCATGTAGTAGCTCAACGCCAGGGCCCAGCCGAAGTTCAGGATGAACAGCGTCACGAACAGGCTGATCGCGCTCGGTGTACCCCCGGCGAGCAGGACGATGGCCAACAGCACCAGCAACGAGCCAAGGCCGATCATCGGCCCGCGGCTGACCCGTGCCCCCAACAGGCTCGGCAGACCCGAGCCAGGCAGGCCGCCCAGCACGCCCATGCCGAATGCCCAACCCACCTCCACGGCGCTCAGGCCTTGGTCATGCCCCAGCTGATCGAGGAAGCCCCAGACGCTGTAGATCGCCAGTTGCAGGAACAACATACCCAGCAATGAATAGCGGCCGATGCGCGCCGATCCCTGACCGCTGGCGGCCAGCACGGTGCCGCGGGTGACGGCGTGGCAGACCGGTAAGGCGATGCAACTGACGCTGATCAGGCCGAACCAGCCCGCCATCGAGGCGATTGCCAGCGAACTGCCGAACGCTTCGGCCACCAGCGGCAGGGTGGCGGCTGAGAACGCGAAGATGCCTGTCTGCAGGAACAGCACCAGGCCAAAGGAGCGGTCCTGTCCCGGCAGGCGGCCGAGGTCGTTGAGGGCATTGGCGTACAACAGGCCCCCGCCAATCCCCGCGAGCAGGCGCCAGGCAAGTACCGGGGTGAAGCTGGCGCTTTGCGCCGTGAACAGATTACAGGCCAGCGCCAGCAGCGCGGCCAGTAGATAGACGCGGCGCTGGCTACCTTGCCGAGCCAACAAGGGGCTAAGCAGGGTACCCAGGACCAGGCCACCCATTTCCATGGCGATCACCAGGCCTTGCTGGCTGAGGGAAAGGGCCAGGCGTTCGGCCAGCAGGCCGATGAACATGGGTTGAACGCCAATTACGATGATGGCCGTGCTGGCGATGAAGATCAGAGAAGCACGCTGGAGCCGGGAATTGTTGTTGTGCATTGTGGGGTCCCGATGAATGAAATGGCTGATGCGTGTCGCAGTGGAGCGCCCCGCAGCCCGCGCGTTGGCGCGACACTGCGAAGCGGCTTGGGACGAAGGGCCTGGGCTCAGGTCAGGGCGCGGCTCAGCTGGTCATGGGTGACTTGGCCGTTCATCAGGGTCAGCAGAACCTCGGTCTTGCCGATCTGGTAGCGGTCCAGCTCGAACAAGTCCTGTTCCAGAATGATGATATCCGCGCGCTTGCCTTCGCTGATCGAGCCGATCTCTTTCTCCAGGCCCAACTGGTAGGCGCCATTGATGGTGTAGGCGGCGATCAGCTGGGGGATGCTCAGCTTCTCGTGGATGTCCGGCATCACCGGGGCATCGGGCTCGCCCGCCAACTGCCGGGTATGGCCGGACTCGATGTGCTCCACCGGTCGATGCTGGCAGCGGCACTGGCAGGCCAGCCCGTCCATGCCGATGGACACGGTCACGCCCTGTTCGATGAAGCTGCGGAACTTGTACATCGAGGCCCAGCGCTGCGGGCCATAGGACTTCTGGATCGCCTGGGTATAGGCGTCGACCACACCCCACTGCAGCTGGGTATTGGCCATTACGCCGATGCGGCGAAAACGCGGGATGTCGTCCGGGTGGGTGAGGAACGCGTGGGTGATCACATGGCGACGGTCACGTGGCGGGTTGCTCGCGCTGACACGCTCGAACACATCCAAGGCCATGCGCACGGCGCCATCGCCCACGGCGTGGACCATCACATCGATGCCGTTGAGGTCGGCCTCGCGCACGTGCCGCTCGAAGGTTTCCTCCGGCATGGTGGTGCTGCCGCAGCTGTGCGGCTTGTCACAGTAGGGCTCGAGCAGGTAGGCGGTGTGGTTCATCTCGGTGCCGTCGAGCATCAGTTTCAGCGCCTGGGCCTTGACCAGAGGGCTTGCGTACTCAGCGCGCAGGGCCTTGAGACTGGCCACCGGGTCCGGGTCGGTGCCCATGTCGATGTAGCTGCCGACCACCCGGAGCTTGAGGCGTTGCTCGTCTTCCAGGCGCATCAGGGTCTGGTACAGCAGCGACTGATCGCCGCTCGGGTCGAGGAAGCCTGCGTCGAACACGGTGGTGATGCCGGCGGCGACCAGTTTCTCCTGCCACAAGGCGATCGAGCGCAGGTACAGATCGATGCCGACGGGCAGATAACCCAGGTCGCTCAGGCGCTGCATCAGTAGCGAATAGGCCGCGCCATCGACGATCAGGCCGGTGGGTTCGCCGGTGTGCGGGTCCTTCTCGAACCAGCTGGCGCCTTCTTCCACCGGTGGCGTGTCACGGTCGATGCCTGCCAGCTCCAGGGCCTTGGAGTTGACCCACATGGAATGGTAGTCGGTGGACAACAGGCACACTGGCTTGTCGGCACAGATCGCGTCCAGGGTTTCGCGGCGCAGCATGTCCCCAGGCACCAAGGCCTGGACCCAACCCATGCCGGTGATGGCCTTCTCGTTGGGGTTCTCGTCCACGTAGCGCTTGAGCGCAGCCAGCACCTGATGGGGGTCTTCATGGTTGACGAAGGCCTGATGGGCGAACGCGGTGGTGGAAAAGTGCCAGTGGGATTCGACGAAACCTGGCAGCACCAACTTGCCCTGGGCGTCGAGCATGCGGGTGGCAGGGCCCTTGAAAGCCAGCACGCTACGGTCGTCGCCGACATGCACGATACGCTCGCCGCGCACCGCCACGGCGCTGGCCCAGGGGCGGTGCGGATCGACGGTGTAGATACGGGCGTGGTGGATGATCAGGTCGGCATGTTCAGTCATGGCGGTACTCGTGGGGCTGGGCGAGGGAGGGCCGCGGACGACAGGCGAGGGTAGGCATTGCAAGGCTCCCGCTGGTTGTTGTTGTCGGGCAGGGTGCGGCCGGTACGGCGTGGTCAGTCGATCACGTGGAAATATTTTTTAATCCATAAAAACTTTTAGTCAATAAAATTTTTAATCGAATGAGTTTGCCGTTATGCTGGGCGCCCACCCGCCAACGCCAGCCAGGAGAGCCATGAGCGGATTGCGCGAACAACAAAAGGCCCTGCGCCGCCAGGCCATCAGTCAATCGGCCCTGAGCCTGTTCGAGAGCCAAGGGTTCCAGACCACCACCATGGAGCAGATCGCCCGTTCGGCGGCGGTCTCGGTGCCTACGGTCTTCGCCTATTTCGGCAGCAAGCAGGAGATCCTTCTGGAGAAACTGCGCGAGGCGGATCACCGCGCCATCAGCGCCGCGCGCCAGCGCATCCCCGAGCTGGACGACCCGATCGACACCATTTGCTATTTCGAGCGTTGCCTGACCGAGTTCGCCTTCGAGGTGCTGTCGCCTGCGTTGTGGCGCGAGATCCTGCCCCAAGTGATTGCGCTGCTTGGGCCTGATCAGTCGGCGTTGCCTGCGCCCTACAAGCGGGTCAACGATGCGTTGGTGAGCGAGATCGCTGCGCTGCTGGACGAGCTGCGCGGGCTGGGCAAGTTACGCGCCGATCTGGATGTCGACTATGCCGCCTTCATGCTCAACGACTATGGGCACCTGCAACTGCTGCGCCTGTGCCGCAGCGAGCCCATGGACTTGGAGCGGTACTGGCGCGAGGTGCGTGAATCGACTGCGTTCATGGTGCGTGGGATGCTGCCCGCCTGATGACGTGCAATCTGCTTCGCGGGTACGGCGATGTACCCGCGAGCAGGTACCTCACCCCAGGCGTGCGAAATGCGCTTGCATGCGCCCGGCATCGGCGATTCGGCCGGTGAACAGCTCGAATGCCTTGACTGCCTGGAATACCGCCATGCTGCTGCCATCGAGCGTGCGACACCCCAGCGCCCGGGCATGGCGCAGCAGCTCGGTTTCCAGCGGGAAATAAATGATTTCGGCCACCCACAGCCGGGCATGCAGCAGCGCCACGGGCAGGGGTGTGCCGGGCAGCTTGGCCATGCCCACCGGGGTGGTGTTGACCAGCCCGTCCGCCGTAGCCATGGCGGCAGCCAGGTCCGTGCCGAGTGACGCCCGGCCTTCGCCGAAGCGGGCGCTGAGGTTACCCACCAGCGCCTGGGCGCGCGTGCTGTCCACATCGAACAGCACCAAATGGCGTACGCCTTCACCAAGCAGCGCATGAGCCACCGCCGAGCCCGCGCCGCCGGCACCCATCTGTACCACCTGGTCACGTGCCACATCCGGCAGGCCCCGGCGCAGGCCTTCGGCAAAGCCCAGGCAGTCGGTGTTGTGGCCGACCCGCTTGCCGTCTTTGAGCACGACAGTGTTCACCGCACCGATGCCTTCAGCCTCTTGCGACAGCTCATCGAGCAGCGGCAGGATCGCCTGCTTGAACGGGTAGGTGATGTTGAGGCCGGTAAACCCGGTGCGCTGGGCCGCATCCAGCAGGCCGGGCAAAGCGCTGTCATCCAGGCCCAGCTGGTCGGCGTCGATCAACCGGTACAGGTAGCGCAAGGCTTGGGCGTCGCCCTCGTGCTCGTGCAGCGCTGGGGTCCGCGAGGCTTGGATACCACGGCCGATCAGCCCGGCCAGGACAGTGTTCGGGTTCATCCGCGTGGCTCCTTGAGCAGTTGGGCGAAATGCGTCAGGGCCAGGCGGTAGCCGTGGCTGCCAAGGCCACAGATCACGCCCACGGCGATCGATGACACGAAGGAGAGGTGACGGAACGGCTCGCGCTTGTGCACGTTGGAAAGGTGCACCTCGATGACTGGCAACTCGCTCGCCGCCAAGGCATCGCGAATGGCTACCGACGTGTGTGTCCAGGCGCCGGGATTGATCAGAATGCCGGCACAGCGTCCGCGTGCGGCGTGTGTCCAGTCGATCAGCTCGCCTTCATGGTTGGTCTGGCGAAATTCGATTTCCAGGCCGAGCGCGTGTGCGCAGTCGGCACAGCCTTGGGCCAGGTCGGCGAGGGTTTCCTGGCCATACTGGTCGGGCTCGCGGGTGCCGAGCAGGTTCAAGTTGGGGCCGTTGAGCACGAGGATTCGGGGCGTCATGGCGGGGCATCGCTTTGTTGTTCTTGGATGCCTCGATATATGTACCACCTGGTTAGTTTCGTCAATTTCCTTCGTTTGCCCCGCAGCGAATGTGTGCGGTTATCGGATAGTGTCGTCCTTCGGCCTCCCTTTCAAAATTGTAATTTTGCCGCCACCGAGCCGATAGGCGGCGCTCTTTACAGTCCCTCGCCATGCTTTCCGACGCTTGCCGACGAGGACTTCAAACGTGCCGCGCAACCGGTTCATCCCCCGCAGTACCGCCTTGTTCTGTCTACTGCTGGCTGGCCTCGCTGCGCCCAGCCTGCGCGCTGAGCAGCGCCTGAGCCTGCCCCAGGCGATCGAGGCCGCCTTCGCCCAGAACCCCGACCTTGCTGCCGCCGGCCGCGAAATCGGTATCGCCGAAGGTGAGCGGCGCCAGGCGGGGCTACTGCCCAATCCAGAGTTGTCCTGGGAAGCCGAGGACACCCGCCGCGATACCCGAACGACCACCGTGACCCTCAGCCAGGCCCTGGAACTGGGCGGCAAGCGCGGCGCACGCATCGACGTGGCCGCCGCCGGCCAGAGCGTCGCCCAGCTGGAGTGGGAGCGCCAGCGCAATGGCCTGCGTGCCGATGTGGTGCAGGCCTTCCATGCCGCCTTGCGCGCCCAGACCGCCCTGGAGTTGGCGCAGCAATCCCAGGCCTTGACCGAGCGCGGCCTGCGGGTCGTGCAAGGGCGGGTGAAGGCGGGACAGTCCTCGCCGGTCGAGGCCACCCGCGCCCAGGTTCAGCTGGCCCAGGCGCAGGCGCAGGTGCGCCGTGCCGAGTCGCAGCGCGTCGTCGCCAATCAGTCTTTGGCGCGGCTGACCGGCAGCCCGCAGGCGGCCTTCGCTCGCCTGGATACGAGCCAGCTGTCGCCGGGCCCGGCACCTCGCGCCCAGACCTTGCTCGACAAGGTGTCGCAAACCGCCGAGTGGCGCCTGGCAGAAGCGCAGATCCAGAGAGGGGAGGCGTCCCTCGGCTCGGAAAAAGCCAAGCGCATCCCCGACCTGACCGTGAGCCTGGGCAGCCAGTACAGCCGTGAGGAGCGTGAACGGGTCAACGTGGTCGGTCTGTCCATGCCCCTGCCGTTGTTCGACCGCAACCAGGGCAATGTGCTGGCTGCCGCGCGCCGCGCCGACCAGGCCCGTGACCTGCGCAACGCCGTGCAGTTGCGCCTGCACAGCGACACCCGCAGCGCCGTCAGCCAGTGGGCGTCGGCAATGCAGGAGGTGCAGGCCTATGACCGCACCATCCTGCCTTCGGCGCAGCAGGCTGTGGACACCGCCACCCGTGGTTTCGAGATGGGCAAGTTCGCCTTCCTCGATGTCCTCGATGCCCAGCGCACGCTGATCGAGGCACGTGGGCTGTACCTGGAGGCCCTGGCCTCGGCAACCGATGCCCGTGCTCAGGTCGAGCGCATCTACGGCGACCTTGGCCCAGACCATTGACCGAGGCCTGTCTCGCCCGTCTGCACCGATGCCATCGGCAATCCCTTTAGGAGCAACCATGCAAAACACCCGCAAACTCGCCATCCTGGCCGCTGCCATCGCCGTGATCGGCCTGGGCGGCCTGGCCTGGACCCAATCCATCGGCCAGGCTCCTCAAGACACCCAGGGCGAAAACAACCCTACCCATGACAGCCCGCAGCAAGACGATGGTCATGCTCACGCCGAGGGTGGCGATGAAGGACATGAGGAACAGGAGGGCAGCCTGCACCTGTCCGCCACCCAGATCGAAGCCGCTGGTGTGCAGTTGGTCGCTGCCGCGCCGATGACCTTGGGCACCGCTATCAGCTTCCCTGGCGAGATCCGCTTCGACGAGGACCATACCGCTCATGTAGTGCCCCGTGTGCCCGGGGTGGTGGAATCGGTGCACGCCGACCTGGGCCAGCCAGTCAAGCGTGGACAAGTCCTGGCGGTGATCGCCAGCCAGCAGATCTCCGATCTGCGCAGCGAGCAGCAGGCTGCCCAGCGCCGCGTGGAACTGGCGCGGTTGACCTTCAAGCGCGAACAACAGCTGTGGCAGGAACGTATCAGTGCCGAACAGGACTACCTGCAAGCCCGCCAGGCCTTGCAGGAGGCCGAAATCGCGCTGACCAACGCCCAGCAGAAAGTCGCCGCCGTCGCTCCGGCCGGCGCAGGCAATCGCTACGAGCTGCGCGCCCCCTTCGACGCCGTGGTGGTGGAGAAGCACCTGACCGTCGGCGAAGTGGTCGACGAGACCAGCAACGCCTTCACCCTCTCGGACCTGAGCCGGGTCTGGGCCACCTTTTCGGTCACCCCGCGTGACTTGAGCCGGGTCACGACCGGGCGGACGGTCACCGTGAGCGCGCCGGATCTGGGGGCTCAGGTCCAAGGCCAGGTCAACTATGTGGGCAGTCTGCTGGGCGAGCAAAGCCGCGCAGCCACTGCCCGTGCCACCTTGGCCAATCCCAACGGCGCCTGGCGTCCGGGGCTGTTCGTCAACATCGCGGTGAACGTCGAGCGCTTCGATGCCGCCGTGGTGGTACCAGAGGCAGCGCTGCAAACGTGGGAGGAACAGACCGTCGTGTTCGCCCGCACCGACGAGGGTTTCCAGGCCCGCCCGGTGAAAACCGGCCGACGCGACGCAGGCCAGGTGGAAATCACCGACGGCCTGGCGGCCGGCACCCAGGTGGCGGCCGCTGGCAGCTTCGTTCTCAAGTCTGAGCTCGGCAAGGGCTCGGCCGAGCACAGCCACTGACTGGGGACCTCTTCATGTTCGAACGCCTGATCCAATTTGCTATCGAGCAGCGCCTGGTGGTGATGCTCGCGGTGGTGCTGATGGCTGCCGTCGGCATCAACAGCTACCAGAAGCTGCCGATCGATGCGGTGCCGGATATCACCAATGTCCAGGTGCAGATCAACACGGCCGCGCCCGGCTACTCGCCGCTGGAGACCGAGCAGCGCATCACCTTTGCCATCGAGACCGCCATGGCCGGCCTGCCGGGGCTCAAGCAGACTCGCTCGCTGTCGCGCTCGGGGCTGTCCCAGGTGACGGTGATCTTCGAAGACAGCACCGACATCTTCTTCGCCCGCCAGTTGGTCAATGAGCGCCTGCAGGTGGCCCGCGAGCAGCTGCCCGCCGGCATCGAAGCGGCCATGGGGCCGATCTCCACCGGGCTGGGTGAGATCTTCCTGTGGACCGTCGAGGCCGAGCCAGGGGCGCTCAAGGACGACGGCACGCCCTATACGGCGACTGACCTGCGGGTGATCCAGGACTGGATCATCAAGCCACAACTGCGCAACGTGCCGGGCGTGGCCGAGGTCAATTCCATCGGCGGCCATGCCAAGCAATACCTGATCGCTCCGGACCCAAAACGTTTGGCGGCCTACAAATTCACGCTCAACGATTTGATCGGCGCTTTGGAACGCAACAACGCCAACGTCGGCGCCGGCTACATCGAGCGCAACGGCGAGCAACTGCTGATCCGCGCCCCGGGTCAGGTGGCTTCGGCTGAGGACATTGCGAACATCGTCATTTCCAGTGTCGACGGCGCGCCGATCCGCGTCAGCCATGTCGCCCAAGTAGGCCTGGGCCAGGAGCTGCGCTCCGGTGCGGCCACCGAGAACGGCCGCGAAGTGGTGTTGGGCACGGTGTTCATGTTGATCGGCGAGAACAGTCGCACGGTGTCCCAGGCGGTGGCGCGCAAGCTGGCCGACATTAACCGCACGCTGCCCAAGGGGGTGATGGCCGTGACGGTCTACGACCGCACCAACCTCGTGGAAAAGGCCATCGCCACGGTCAAGAAGAACTTGGTGGAGGGCGCGATCCTGGTGATCGCGGTCTTGTTCCTGTTCCTGGGCAATATCCGCGCGGCGTTGATCACCGCGATGGTCATTCCGCTGTCGATGCTGTTCACCTTCACCGGCATGTTCAACAACAAGGTCAGCGCCAACCTCATGAGCCTCGGGGCCTTGGACTTTGGCATCATCGTCGACGGCGCGGTGGTGATCGTCGAGAACGCCATCCGCCGACTGGCCCACGCCCAGCAGCGCCACGGCCGCATGCTGACCCGCGCCGAGCGCTTCCATGAGGTATTCGCTGCCGCCCGCGAAGCGCGCCGGCCGCTGATCTATGGCCAGCTGATCATCATGGTGGTGTACCTGCCGATCTTTGCCCTGACCGGCGTCGAGGGCAAGATGTTCCACCCCATGGCGTTCACCGTGGTGATGGCCTTGCTGGGGGCGATGATCCTTTCGGTGACCTTCGTGCCTGCGGCCATTGCCCTGTTCGTCACCGGCAAGGTCAAGGAAGAAGAGGGCGTTGTGATGCGCACCGCCCGCCAGCGCTATGCACCTGTCCTGGCCTGGGTCCTGCGCCAGCGCACGCTGGCCTTCGCCGGCGCCGCCTTGCTGGTGGTGTTGTCCGGTGCATTGGCCAGCCGCATGGGCAGCGAGTTCATCCCCAGCCTCAGCGAGGGCGACTTCGCCCTCCAGGCCCTGCGGGTACCGGGTACGAGCCTGAGCCAGTCGGTGCAGATGCAGCAGCGCCTGGAACAGATCATCATCGCCCAGGTGCCGGAGGTGGAGCGGGTATTCGCCCGCACTGGCACTGCCGAGATCGCCTCTGACCCGATGCCGCCGAACATCTCCGATGCCTATGTGATGCTCAAACCGCGCGAGCAATGGGCCGATCCCGGCAAGCCGCGCGAAGCGCTGATCGCCGAAGTACAGCGTGCCGCGGCCAGTGTGCCGGGCAGCAACTACGAGTTGTCCCAGCCGATCCAGTTACGATTCAACGAGCTGATTTCCGGCGTGCGCAGCGATGTGGCGGTGAAAGTGTTCGGCGATGACATGGACGTGCTCAACCGGATCGCCGCGCAGATCGCCGCTAGCTTGCAACAAGTGCCGGGCGCCTCCGAGGTCAAGGTGGAGCAGACCACCGGCCTGCCGGTGCTGACCATCGACATCGATCGCGACAAGGCCGCCCGTTACGGCCTGAACGTGGGGGATGTGCAAGACGCCATTGCCATCGCCGTCGGTGGCCGTACCGCCGGTACCCTGTACGAAGGCGACCGACGCTTCGACATGCTGGTGCGCCTGTCCGAAACATTGCGCACCGATGTCGACGGGCTGTCGGGCCTGCTGATCCCCGTTCCGGCCAGCAGCGCCGCGGGAGCTGCGCAAATCGGGTTCATCCCGCTGTCGCAGGTGGCCACGTTGAATTTGCAATTGGGGCCGAACCAGGTCAGCCGTGAGGATGGCAAGCGGGTGGTGGTGGTCAGCGCGAACGTGCGTGGTCGTGACCTGGGTTCGTTCGTCGAACAGGCCGAGCAACGGCTGATCGACGAGGTGCAGATTCCAGCGGGCTACTGGACCCGCTGGGGTGGCCAGTTCGAGCAGTTGCAGTCGGCGACCGAGCGCCTGCAGGTGGTGGTGCCGGTTGCATTGCTGCTGGTGATGGCGTTGCTGCTGATGATGTTCAACAACCTCAAGGACGGCTTGCTGGTGTTCACCGGCATCCCGTTCGCCTTGACCGGCGGTGTGTTGGCGCTGTGGCTACGGGACATCCCGCTGTCGATTTCCGCCGGGGTCGGGTTCATCGCGTTGTCCGGGGTCGCGGTACTCAACGGACTGGTGATGATCGCCTTCATCCGCAACCTGCGTGAGGAAGGGCGCACGCTGCATGCGGCGATCGAGGAAGGGGCACTGACTCGCCTGCGACCGGTACTGATGACCGCTCTGGTGGCCTCGCTGGGGTTCATCCCCATGGCCCTGGCCACCGGGACCGGCGCCGAGGTGCAGCGACCGCTGGCGACCGTGGTGATTGGCGGCATCCTGTCGTCCACCGCCTTGACCTTGCTGGTGCTGCCGGCGTTGTACCAGTGGGCGCACCGGCGTGAGGAGGCGGCTTGAGCCGCCCCACACGCCGCACTTTGCTCAATCGCTAGGGTATCGCGCGCGCAGGCTGGCGCTCGCCGGCGTCCTCGTGCAGAGAGATCTGCGAGGTCTCCGGCAGTGCCAAGCCGCCCACCAGCGCCACCAATGCGATCACCACCAGGTAAAAGGCCGGCGCCAGGCTGCTGCCGGTCTGGCTGATCAGCCAGGTGGCCACCAGAGGCGCGGTGCCGCCGAACAGGGTGTAGGCCACGTTGTAGGTGATCGCCGAGGCGGTGTAGCGGGTGCGGGTCGGGAAGGTCTCCGACAGCAACGCCGCGGTGACCACGCCACTGAGCAAGGCACCGACGGCCAGCAGGATCACCCCCAGCAACGCGCCGGACATCGAGCCGGAACTGGCCAGCCAGTAGGCCGGGAATACCGCCACCATCACCCATAGGCAGGTGAAGCCGATGGTCTTGCGCCGCCCGACCCGGTCGGAGAAGGCGCCGGCCAGCGGGCAGCCGACCGCGGCGAACAGCAGCGCCACGGTGGTCACCAGCAGCGACTGGGCGCGGCTCAGGTTGCCGACCATCTGCAGGTAGGTAGAGAAGTAAGTGGTGAACATGTAGAACGACAGCGCGGTCAGCGAAATGAACGCGCCCAGGTTGCGGATCGCCCTGCCGTGGTGGCGCAGGGTTTGCTTGAGCGGCGAGTGGCTGTGTTCCTTGCCCTCGGCCATGGCCTCGCGAAAGGCTGGGGTTTCCTCCATCCGCCAGCGCAGGTAGAGGCCGACCAGGCCTAAAGGCGCGGCGATCAGGAACGGAACACGCCAGCCCCAACTGCTCATGGCCTCGGGGGTCAGGCTCGCCTCCAGGGTGTAGGCAATCACTGCCGCGCAGGCGAAGGCGGAAAAGGTCGAGACCGGCACGAAGCTGCCGTAGAAGGCCCGTTTGTCCTGCGGTGCATGTTCCATCAGATAGGCGCAGGCGCCGGCGTACTCGCCGCCTGCGGAAAAACCTTGCAGGCAGCGCGCCACGGTGAGCAACAGCGGCGCCGCCAGGCCGATGCTGGCGTAGGTCGGCAGCAGGCCGATCAGGGTGGTTGAGCCGGCCATCAACAGGATGGTCAGCGACAGGATGCGCTTGCGACCCAACCGATCGCCCAGCGCGCCGAACACGATACCGCCCAGCGGTCGCAGGGCGAACGCTACGGCGAATACGGCAAAGGTCTTGAGCAAGGCGACGCTGGCATCTTCGCCTGTGAAGAACAGGCTGGCGATCAGCGTGGCGAGAAAGCCATAGACGGCGAAATCGAACCATTCGACGAAATTGCCGATGGCCGAGGCGGCGATCACCCGGCGCAAGGTGGCGGGGGATACCTCATGGGGTACGGACATTGGGATGTTCTCCGGTCTTCAAAGGCAGCCTGGGCGCAAGTGCCGTGGTCAGGCCACGGCATCGTTGTTGTGAAGACCAGTAGAACGGCAGGCGGGAGGGCGCGCTTTTTCGTGGGCGACATCGGGATACCTGTTTTGGCCTGCAGGGCGCCGGAGGGCGTTCTGTGCAATCGAGGCGGCTATTGGCGGCCGACTTTCCAGGGGGCGTATTCAACGACCGCATGATTTTCTGCAGGCGCCTGCGCCTCCAGCATGAAACTAGGCATGTCACGCAGGTCGAGTTGCATGCAGCGACGGCTCAGGTCGGCTTGCAATTGCCCATCCAGGCGAAAAGCATCGGTTCGCTGCGGTACGGGGGCCAGATCAACCAGGCAACCGGTGACTTTGCCCTGGGCGTCGGCCTGGTAGCGGATGACCGCCTGGCCAACGCTGTCGACGGGTTGCTCACGCATCAGTTGCTGCCAGAAAAATGCCTTGCGCGCTTCATGGATCCGCCAGGGGTGATCGCTGGCCAATGTCGGCCAAGGCGCGACTATCACGATGGGGGCAGTGATCTGGACGGTCTCTTCGCCTCCATACAGCTCGCTCGGCACCAAGGGATAAATGGTCTTCCAGCATTGCCGTTCGACTGCGCGGGCCAGAACCGGATAGGCGGAACGGACCACTTCAGCAGGCAGCTTGGCGGCGTACTCCGGTTTGCCGGGCTGGGTTGAACAGGCGACGGGGCGGGACTGGCGATCGAGGGTGACCTTGAGATCGACTGCCCCGCTAAGCTTACCTTGGGTTGCGGTCGTTACGTCGTTGGCAAGGACAGACTGCATGGCCTCGATAAAGGGCTTCTCGGCTGGGGTGACGGTCGATGCCTGGCAGGCTGCGAGCGAGAGCATGCTTGCCCATAAACACAAGTGGAGCGGGTAGGCGTGTAAGAAAGCGGGTCGCACGGGAACATCCTTGGTCGATAGCCGGAGCGTTCATGCTCCGGCGTAGTGAGAGAGGCGTGCGGGATCTTAAAGGGGTTGAGCAATGGCGGAAAAATACAATGTGTATTGAGATTTTTCCGCCAGCTTTCGGTCCGCCACTCAGAAGCGCAAGTCTATCGCCACCTCGACGGTACGCGGCGCGCCCATGTAGTACTGCCCGCCATACGCCTGTTTGGCATACAGCTCATCGGTGAGGTTGCGCACCCGAGCGGTGAGGGTGGTGTGCGCGTCCAGCCGATAGCGGGCAAAGCTGCCCAGCAATGTGTAGGCCGGCGCTTGCAGGGTGTTGGCGTTGTTGGCGTACACCGAGTCGACGTAGCGCACGTCCACGCCCGCCGACCAAGCCGAGGTGAAGCTATAGGTCAGCCACAGGTTGGCGACGTTGGCTGGCACGTTGACTGGGGTGTTGCCTTTGCGCGAGACCGACTGGCCGCCGGCCGCTTCGTTGAAATCGTCGTATCGGGCATCGACATAAGCGTAGTTGCCCTCGGCCAGCAGCTTGGGCGTGACCTGCAGCCGCCCCGACAGCTCGATGCCGCGGGAAGTCTGCTGGCCAGCCTGGACCATCACGTTGGGGTCGTTGGAATCGCGCACGGCAAAGTCCTTGCGCACGATCTGGTACACCGCCACCGTCGCTGCACCCCTTCCGTCGAGGAAGTCGAACTTGCTGCCAGCCTCCCACTGCTCGCCCTTGGAGAGGTCGAACAGGCCGACGTTGGAGTAGGTCGCTGCGGCCAGCGAGCCGGCGGGCAGGTCGGCGGCGGTGCTGTACTGCATGTAAACGCTCGCCACAGGTGTCAGCTCGTAAGTCAGGCCGATGCGCCCGCTCAACGGCTCCCAGCGGCGCTCGAAGAAGGCCGGGCTGGTCGGCGAGACAGGACCATAGTTGGTCACTTGCATGTCCAGGTAGTCGTAGCGCAGACCGGTGAGCAGGGCCAGGCGGTCGGTGAGTTGCAGACGGTTCTCGGCGAACAGGGCTCGGTTGGTCACCTCGTTGTGACGCTGCTTGGTCAGGCCTGCGTTCACGCCGGGGATGTCATCGAAGCTGCCCGGGTCGAAATGCGCTGGATCGACGACATCACGCCAACTACCCGAAGTGGGGTAGAGGGTCTGGCGCATGCGCGAATAGTCCAGGCCCAAGGACCACTGACTGGCGAGGCCCAGCACTTGATCATCGTGGCGCAGTTCGATGCGGTCGCCCAGCAGACGCTGTTCGTGGCGTTGCAGGTAGGGGCTCGAGCGCACCACGTTACCTGCGTCGTTGTAGGCGTAGCTTTCGAGGTTGCGGTAGTCGCGCTGAGCGTTGTAGTGGTACAGGGTGTTCTGCACGCTCGTCGTGTCGCTGATCTGGTAATCGAGGATCGAACGCAGCCAACGAACCCGCTGCTCATAGCGGCCATCGGCGACGTTGTAGTTCTCGAAGCGCCGGCTGCGGTCGATCTTCATCGTGCTGCGCCCGGGCAGGATGGGCGAGCCCCAGTAGGGGCTGTCTTCCTTGTCTTGCTGGTATTCCAGGGCCAGGGTGTGGGTGAGGTCGGGGGCAAGGTCGCTGAGCACGGAGAAGGCCAGGCTGTCGGTCCAGCGTTCGTTGCGGTCCACGTATCCGTTTCCATGGCCACGGCTGAAGTCCAGTCGGGCGAAATGCCGGGCGTCGGCCGGGTTGCTGGCCAGGGCCTGGTTGATGCCGAAGGCGACTTCCGAATCGTCGTAGCTGCCATAGCGCACCCGGCCGTCGAAGGTCTGTTCATCACGGCTGGCCAGCTTGGTGATGGTGTTGATCGAGCCTCCCACGGCGCCTGTGCCATGCAGGAACGACGACGGCCCGCCGATCAGTTCGACCCGGTCGACGACCCAGGCGTCCACCGGGCGGGTGGCGCTGCTGTAGCCCAGGTTGATGCCGTTGTAGAGCTGGGTGACCTGGTTCTGGGTAAAGCCCCGGTAGGACACGAACCCACCGTAGCCCGGATTGGCCGACGCGTTCACGCCGGTCATGGTGTTGAGTACGTCCTGGGTGTCCTTGGCATCACGTTCCTCGATCACGCGGCGGTCCGAAACGCTCACCGAGGCTGGCGTCTGCCGCGCAGTCAGGCCCAATCGGGAGCCGGTCTGGATCGGCTCGTCCAGTTGCACGCCACTGGGTGCCTCGCGTTCGCCATCGATCGTGGTGGCGGTCAGTTCGACGGGGTTGGCACCCGCCCAGGCGTAGCTGCAGGTGCCCATCAGGAGCACCAGGGAAGTATTGCGGATCATGTTGTCAGGGATTCCACGCAAAGGTCATGGCTGGCCACGACCGTGCACGCGAAAGCACCCGGTCGAGGTCAGGCTGAAGTTGCTGCTGCGAGGAAATCGGAGGGGGAGGCGCGAGGGTTGAGGGCAGGGCGCAGGTAGCGCGGTGGCGGTTGCGCCCAGCTGCGCACCACGATCGGCGAGGGCGAATTGCCTTGGGCCTGGGTGAAAGTCCAGGCGCTGCTGGTCAGCGGTACTGCCAGGGCGAAGGAAGAGCACACTGGGCAATCGAGCTGCGCCATGTGCGAGTCGCTGCCGCTGTCGCCTAGGTCGACGGCCGGGCCGTGGTCACTCGACAGCGAACAGAACCCGCCTTCCAGTCCGGACAGGCGAAGGCCACTCATCTGGCCATGGTGCAGGCCGCACAGCAATAGGCTGAACAGGACGCTGGCATAGAGCGTCCAGGCGGTCAACACACGTGTCCGGCGCAAGGTTTTCATGGCGGCGAATCTACCATTCGGATGAACGGTCGTGATGTGGTGGATTGTCGCAGCATGGCGCCCAGATGCTGCGCCGGTTCAGGCTGCCCGCTCCAGCACATCCAGCAGATCGACGAACTCCTGGGACAAGCGGTGTCGGGGCGCCAGGTGTACAAGCGGCATCGCCGCTTCATGGGATTGGCGCATCTTGATCGAACTGCTCAAGTACACCGGCAGCACCGGCAGCCCCTCGGCGCGCAACTGATCGACCAGGGTTTGGTGCAGGGCCGTACGCCCGGCGAACTGATTGACCACCACCCCTTCGACCACCAAGTTGGCGTTGTGGTCCTGGCGCAGTTCCTCCACTTCCACCAGAACACTGCGTAGCGCCTGGCGCGAAAAACTGTCGCAATCGAACGGGATGAGTAGCCGCTCGGCCGCCACCAGGGCACTGAAGGTATAGAAGTTCAGGGCTGGGGGCGTATCGATGTAGATGCGCTCGTAATCATCCGACAGCTGCACGAGCAATTTGCGTAGCTTGTTGATTTTGAATTTGCTTTCGAGCTTGTGCTGCAGGTCGGTGAGGTCCTGGCTGGCGGTGACCAGGTGCAGGTTGTCGTAGCGTGTTTCGGTGATCGTCACGCGGTGCTTATTGCCGGCCGCCGTGGTGGTCAAGGTCTGGCGGAAGAAATCGGTGATGCCGGCAGGGATTGCATCGTGGGCAAGGCCGGTCAAGTAGTAGGTGGCGTTGGCCTGCGGGTCCAGATCGACCAGCAAGGTTCGATAACCTTCGGCGGCGCTGGCGGCAGCGAGGTTACAGGCGATGCTGGACTTGCCTACACCGCCTTTGTGGTTGAACACGACACGACGCATGGTACTTCATCCCTGATAGGTTGCAGATCGAGGTCAATCCTATGACCGTAAGATGACAGTATTAAGACAAGGCTTGTTACATGTCGGGCAGAGGCCCTGTACTAGAGCAGGTGCAGGCCTCAGGGTGCTTCACGATCATCGTGGATGTCCGAACCGCCCGAGGTGCCGGCGTCATCGACATCGCCGCTGTTGCCGGTGCCCGGGCCTTGGTCGCCCTTGCTGCCTTGGGAGGTGCCGTCGCCGCCGGTGTTGTCGGTGTCGTTGGCATCGGTGCCACCGTTGCCGCTGCCCGTGGCGTCACCTGGAGTGCCAGAGCCCATGGCACCGCCGTCGCGATCGATGGTACCGGTGCCGGGTGTCTGCTCGCTGGGAGTGCGTACGGTATTGGCAGTGCCGGCCGCCAGCGCCAAAGGCGCGCTGGCGCCCAGACACAGGGCAAGGCTCAATGAAAGCAGGTGTGGGTGTCTCATGGCACGTCTCCTGGATCAGGTCTGCGTGCATTGGAACCCTCGATGCCAAGGTGGGTGCCGAAACCGCGACGGACGGTGCCCTCAGTCACTGGTCATCACGCGATTGCGCCCGGCCTGCTTGGCCGCGTAGAGCGCCCGGTCGGCGCGGTTGAGGGCTTCGGTGGGCGCCTCGTTGCTGTCTGCTTCCCAACGCGCCACGCCCAGCGAGAGCGTCACCGCACCCACCGGCTCGATGGGGGTATCCTGCACGCCCTTGCGCAAGCGCTCGGCCACGGCGAGGGCGGCTTGCAGGCTGGCGTCGGGCAGTAGCATCAAGAACTCTTCGCCGCCGGTGCGGCACAGCACATCGCCTTCCCGGCAACAGCGGCGCATCAGTTCGGTCAGTCGACGCAGCACCTGGTCGCCCACCTCATGCCCATGGCCATCGTTGACCTGCTTGAAGTGGTCGATGTCCAGTGCCACGACGCAAAAGTCACAGGCTTCAGCCTCCAGCAGCGACAGGCTGAAGTCCAGGTGGCGACGGTTGCCCAGGCCGGTGAGCGGATCGGTCTGGGCTGCCCGGTTGAGCCGGCCGATGCGCTCCTGCAACAGGTTCAAGCCAAACAGCAGCGCTCGCTTGAGCTCGGCGGCTTCGAAGTACCAGGCCTTGACCCGTTGCAAGCCCTCGGCCGTTCCGGGACGGTCCAGGGCGCGTGCACTGGCGGCCAGTTGTTGCAATGGTCGAGTGATGGCCACGGTCAGCCACCAGAGCACCAGGCAGCCCAGCAGGGCCAGCGGCGCGGAAATGCCGACCACATCGAGTATCAGGCGCTTGAGTGGGGCGACGGTTTGCGCCAACGGCTGCTGGGCAACGATGCCCCAGCCCGTGCTGGGCACGGTGGCGAAGCCCGCCAGCATATCCACGCCGGTGCTGTTGCGCACCTGCTGCGTGCCATTGCCCAGGGCCTCCAGTTCATCGATCAACGCATTGCCTTGGACCACTGTGCCCACGCGCTCGGCATCCGGGTGATAGAGCAGGCGTCGGTTGCGATCGACAACATAGAGGTAGGAGCCATCCTTGTAGAAATGCTCGCCTAGCAGGCTTTTGAGAATGTTGTGCTCGCGCAGGTACAGCGTGCCGCCTACATAACCAAGGTAGCCACCCTTGGCGTCGAAGATAGGTTGCGATAGCACCACTACCAGGTTGCTGGCGGTGGAAAGAAACGGCGTCGACACCAACGCGTGCCGTTCGCGCAGTGCCTGGGTGGCGCCAGGGGTCTGCAGGCGGGCACCGATCATCTTTCGCAGCGGCGCCGGTGAAATGGCCTGCAGGACGCCTTGGGCATCGACCACGAACGTCGAGTTGAAGGCGCTGCTCTGGCGCAGCAGCCGTTGGGTTTCGTTCTGCATCGCCAAAGCATCGTCGAGCTGGCGGCCCTGGACCGAAGCACTGAAGGCCAGTTGTTGCAGGGCGTTACCGAGGAACATCTCGGTGATCGAGGCCAGTTTCGCGGCGTACACCCGATTGGCTTCCAGCGCATGGTCGATCAGCAGCTGGCGCTGCACGCGGTAGCTGGCGAAGTAGCTGGTCAGCAGCATCACGGTGGCGGTGAGTGCCGCAAGTACGAGAATCAGCGTGCGCAGATCCAGGCGCAGGCCTTTCTTGGTGTGTGGCAATCCTGACCTCTTGGGCGGGGAAGAGAAACAACCTTACCTGTTACAGGGCTCAGTCGCAGCCGTTTTCACTCCTTGGAGGTTTCCAGGTCGCTCAGTTCGTCCTCGACCTGCTGCATGCGTTGCTCGGCCAGGGCCTGCACCTGCTCGTCGCTGGCGCTTTCGCGCATAAAGGCGGTCAGCTTCTCGCTAAGGCGCTTGCCTTCGTCGCTGTTCTCCAGCGCCTTGGCTTTCTGCGGATCGTGTGTGGCGGCGACGATGAGGTCGAATTCGGCATCGCTGAAGTGCTGTTCACTGTAGAGCTTGAACAGGTCCTGACGCTGGTCCTCGGCGGTGAGGTGCTTGCGCAGCACGGCCTGGATCTGTTGCTCGGACAACTGCGGATGCTTGGGTGCGAGCAGTGTGGCGATCTTCTCGATGTTGTGCTCATAGGCTTCCTGCAGCGGCAGGTTGGCCAGGATCTTTTCTTCGCGGGTGGGTTTCTGGTCGCAGGCGGCGAGAGTGGCGAGCAGCAGCAAGGGGAGCAGCAGGCGAGGGAAGCGAGCCATGAGGTAAGCCTTGGTCAGGTTGGACGGCAAGTGTACTTCAGAACACCGACAGGCTTTCGATCCATCGACAAGAAGGTCTGTGTCGGTCGTTCAGTCGTGCGTTGTAAGAAGGCGCTTGGCTTTCCAGGCGTTGTCTAAACACTGCGTTTTTGACAGGTCGGAGTGGCCTGGCTGAAGGTGTCCAGACCGAGGCAAAGGATGCCAACGGCTAACGAAAGGCCCTCATCACCTGGGATGCGACCATGAAGAAATGCGTAGTGTATGGCGATCTGATGTCTGATCGCGCCGCAGAGCAATACCCCACGATCACCCTTTGTGACGGCTGCATCGAAGACGACCGCAAAGCCGGTGAAGCCGGCCAGATACTCTTCGTGCAGGGCGAGTCCGAGGACGGCGAGTGTGACTGGTGTGCCCGAGAACTCGGCGAATGCTGATCGGCGCGGGACGTGTACCGGTGCTGTTCGTGTCCGCCGGCCTGCTGCGCCCCAAGAAGCGGGATCACGCCCTGGCCCGTCGGCAGCTGTACCTGAACTACGGCGCGTTAGGTCTGGCGACCCTGTGTCAGCGAAACGGCCTCGAGACCCTGTTGGTGCATGGCGAACACGAGGCTCCCGTTGCGCTCGCCGAGCGTCTTCACCGGCAGGGGTTGCTCCGGGTCGATGCGCCGCTGACGCTGTCGATGACCAGCTTCCATGCTCTGGAGTGGGCGCGCGTGTTCTGTTCGGCGGTCAAGGGCATGGAGCCACGGGTGCGTATCGTACTCGGTGGGCGATGGGTGACAGGGCCTGACCGGCAATGGCTGCACGGCAAGCTGCCGCTGGTCGATCGGATCGTTCAAGGCTTGGGTGAAGACCTGTTGCCTTCGTTGCTGGGGTTTCAGGGTGCATGGGATGGGCGGGCCGGCGGGCTCAACCATCTGCTGGTCGAGGGGCATCATCGTTATCAGCCCAGCATCGAGACCTCGCGCGGATGTGGCAAGGGCTGCACTTTTTGCCAAGAGCGAGACGTCCCGCTGCAAAAGCTCAAAGCCCCTGAACGGATCGCCGACGAGCTGCGCCAGCTTGCAGGCGACTATGGCGACCACGGCATCCATCCGTACTTCCAGTCGTCCTTCTTCCTGCCCAACCCGCGATGGGCCCAGGCGCTGGCCGAACAGGTCCAGCGCTGTGATGCCAGGATTCTCTGGCGCTGCGAGAGCCGGGTCGATGGCATCAAACCCGAGATAGTCCCAAGCCTGGCTGCGGCGGGCATGAAAGTCATCGACCTTGGCCTTGAGTCGGCGGCGCCCGAGCAGATCCTGGCGATGAACAAGGCCCGGGACCCTGCGCGCTACCTAGGGGCGGCGTCAAAATTACTGCAGGCCTGTGCCCGTCACGGCATTTGGGTCAAGGTAAACGTGATGCTTTACGCCGGTGAAACGGCGCACACCCTTGAGCAGACCCGACAGTGGCTCGATGCCCATGCCCACTGCATCAAGGGCGTGTCGGTCGGGCCAGTGGTGGTCTATGGCCCGCCCAGCCATTGTTCTGAGTTTCTGACGGCACTAAGGGCACGGGGCGCGACACCTGTCGACCCAGCAAGCGCCGAGGACTGTGGCATCACGCAGCTGAACCTGAGCCCTGAACTGGACGCTGAGCAGGTGGAGCGCGCGAGCCTGGCGCTGTCCAGGCGCTACATGGCAAAGCAGGATTACTTTGATCTGAAGCGCTTTTCCTATTACCCACGCGATTACAGTGAGCAGGCGTTCGAGGCGGATGTCGCGACATCGGATGCGGCCTGCTTGCCGTTTCGGCCATAGCGACCACGACGAGACTTACGTACAACCGAGGAAAGGGATGACATGTACGACAGCGATGTAAAGGCCTACGCCAAGGAACAAGAAATCGAAGCTGCGAAATTGGAGTACCGAGTCTTCGTCCATGACGATGGACGATCCAATGGACGTCAGGAACTCATGCGCGACTATGCCAGGGTCCTGTACTCCTCTTCCTTCCGGCGCTTGCAAGGCAAGATGCAACTGCTGGGTATCGACGCCGGGCGCTTCAACCGCAATCGCCTCACCCACAGCCTGGAGGTCGCACAGATCGCGCGTTCGATAGCCATTGACCTGGCGCTCAATGACACTGTCGTCGCCGAGACTGCAGCGCTGGCCCATGACATCGGCAACCCGCCATTCGGGCACCATGGAGAAAAAGTGCTCAACGAACTGTGTGGCGACTGTGGCGGATATGAAGGCAATGCCCAGGCCTTTCGTATTCTGCGTACCCTGGAGCGCAAGCATCATTTGTACGACGGGCTCAACCTCAATGTCCGTACGCTGATGGCGGTGACCAAGTACTTTCATCGCCGGGAGGACAATCCGGCGAAGTTCCTCTACGACGAGGACTACCAGTTCCTCTGTGCCGAACTGGCGAAGCAGGGTTTCGAAGGCAGCAAAAGCATCGACGCCCAGATCATGGACCTTGCCGATGAAATCGCCTATGCCGCCCATGATCTGGAGGACGCCTTGAGTTTTGGTCTGATCAGCCTGGGAGAGATCCTGCACGAGTTCAAGATCAGCGACACCTTCGCCGAGGCGTATCCAATGATGGAGCAACTGGCGCAGGCGGTGCAGAACGATGCGATGTGCTCGCATCGACTGGGGTCGTCGGAAGAGTACGCCATGGTGTTGAAGAAGGAGCTGACCTCCAAGATCGTCAACACGCTGTGTTCGGACATCGGCCTGGTGGATGGCAAACTCGGTTACACGCGTTATGCCAAGTTGGCGGAGGGCCTCAAGAAACTCTTGTTCAAGGCCATCCTGCGCAAGAAAGACGTACAGCTCTACGAAAAACGAGGCGAGCAGGTGATCAAGGGGCTGTTCGAGGTGTACAGCGATGAGCGTTATAACGAGAAAAACAGGTTGCTGCCGCCGGAGCTTCGCTCACTCAAGGCGGACAGGCACAGGCTGATCATCGACTACATCGCAGGCATGATGGACCTGTACGCCATCCAGGAATACGAGCGCTATTTTGGCAGAGGCAGTCTGGATCGCTACTATTTCGGCGAGCGCCGACCCTAGGGCGGCGCCTGCGCTCAAGGCGTTCCCAGTATCCCCATCACCTTGTCGCGCAACTGATCGATACCAAAGGGCTTGCCAATCAGGTGCATGCCCTGCGGTACATCGAAGCTCTCGGCAAAACCACTGGCAAACAGCACGGGCAGCGCTGGACGCAGTGCTCGGGCCTTGGCTGCCAGTTCCTCGCCGCGCATGTCCGGCAGGCCTACATCGGTCATCAGTAGTGCCAATGGCTGGTTGGCGTCCTCGAGGATCTTCAAGGCCGCGGTGGCGTTCTCGGCTTCGATGGCGGTGTAGCCCAGTTCGTCGAGCACTTCGACCATCAACATCCGAACGATGTCGTCGTCTTCGACTACCAGAAGTTGCATGGGGGCGTCCTGTTCAGATGGGTTGTCCTTACTTGTGTGGGTGCGTACGTTGCAGAAGTTCCCCAGCATAACGGCCCCTGTCGATCGATGGAACGATTGGCGCCAGCAACCTTCAAATACTGGCTAACTGCCCTGTCAGAGCGGGCAAAGCTGGTTAGACTCGCTATAGCGTCCGCCTTGCGTAGTGGCCGCGATCCTTTCAATGGACTTTTTTACCCGGGCGTTTTCAGATGATTCAAGCAGCCTCGATGGATCAACAGAGCTTTCGCAAACTGTTGAGCCGCAACGTAGGGCTCCCCCTGGGGGTAGGCCTGCTGGGCGCCGTGGCTTTCGTCGCGGTGATCAACTACCTGCTCTCGGCCATGCAATGGGTCGAGCACACCGATCGGGTGATCGGCAATGCCAACGAAACCGTCAAACTGTCGATCGACATGGAAACGGGTATGCGCGGGTTCCTGATCACCGGGGACGAGCGCTTCCTCGACCCCTACGAAGTGGCCAAGCCTCGCATTTTCACGAGCCTGAAGGCCTTGCGAGCGATGGTGCAGGACAACCCGCAACAGACAGAGCGCATTGACCGCCTGGTGGCCCTGCAACAGGCCTGGAACGATTTCAGCAGCCAAATGATCGCCTCGCGGCGCAACCAGGGCGATTACCAGACTTCCATAGGCAATGGCCGCGGAAAGCGCTTGACCGATGAAATCCGCAAGGAGTTCGACGATTTCATTGTCACCGAGCAGCAACTGCGCATGGCGCGCAACGAGAAGGTCAACAGTGTCACGGTCTGGGCGATCACGGCCTTTGTGTTGTTCATCGTCACGCTCAGTGCCTTGCTGGCGTATCTTGGCCGTCGCGACCTGCTGCTGCTGTCGAACAGCTACGTGGACAACTTGCAGGCCCAGCGCCGCGCCACCGAGCGCCTGGAGCACCAGGCATGGCTGCGCAGCGGCCAGACCCAGCTCGCCGAAGAGGTCCTGGGCCAACTGACCCTGGCGATGCTCGGCGACAATATCCTGCGCTTTTTCGCCAGTTACCTGGGCAGCGTGGTGGGGGCCTTCCATGTACGCGATGAACAAGGGCAACTGGTGCGTGTGGCCAGCTACGGCCTGGACACCGAACAGGCCCAAGGGCCATTGACCGCTGGTCAGGGGGGCCTGTTGGACGAGGCGGTCCGTCAACGGGCGCCGTTGCGCCTGGACAACCTGCCTGAGGACTACCTGCGGCTGAGCTCGAGCCTGGGCAGCGGTCTGCCACGCAGTGCCTTGCTGCTGCCGACCCACGACGATGGTCAGGTCAATGGCGTGTTGGAGCTGGGGTTCCTGCGGCCTTTGCAGGAGCGCGATGTGGAGCTGCTGCAGCAAGTGGCGGGCAGCCTGGGCATCAGCATAGAAAGCGCACGCTACCGACATCGCCTGCAGCAGGTACTGGCCGAGACGCAACAGCTCAACGAAGAGCTGCAAGTGCAGCAGGAAGAGCTCAAGACCGCCAACGAGGAGCTTGAGGAGCAGTCCCGCGTACTCAAGGAGTCCCAGGCGCATCTGGAGATTCAACAGGCGGAGCTTGAGCAGACCAACGAGCAGTTGGCCGAGCGCACCGATGCCCTGGGCCGCAAGAATGGCGAGCTCAATCAGGCGCAGTTGGAGCTGCAGGCCCGAGCCGAGGATTTACAGCGCACCAATCGCTACAAGTCCGAGTTTCTCGCCAACATGTCCCACGAACTGCGCACGCCGCTCAACAGCTCTTTGATCCTGGCCAAATTGCTGGCCGAGAACGCGCAGGGCAATTTGAGCAGCGAACAGGTCAAGTTCGCCGAATCCATCTATTCAGCGGGCAACGACTTGCTCAATCTGATCAACGATATTCTCGACATTGCCAAGGTCGAGGCGGGCAAGCTCGAAGTGCGGCCACAGGCCACCCAGGTCGATAGCCTGGCCGATGGCTTGCGCAGCTTGTTCCAGCCGCTTGCCCAGGACAAAGGCTTGGCGTTCGACGTACGACTCGAGCCGGGGGTACCGGCAACGCTGCTCACCGACCGTCAGCGCCTGGAGCAGATCCTGAAGAACCTGCTGTCCAACGCCATCAAGTTCACCGAGCACGGAAAGGTCAGCCTGACCATCGACCAGCAGCAGGACCGTAGTGTCGTCTTCACAGTCCGTGACACCGGCATCGGCATCGCGACCGACCAGCACCAGGCGATCTTCGACGCCTTCCATCAGGTCGATGGCACCAGTAACCGCCGTTACGGCGGCACCGGTCTGGGGCTGTCGATCTCTCGTGACCTGGCGCGGTTGCTGGGCGGGCAGATCAAGGTCGAGAGCGTGCCAGGGCAGGGCAGCGCGTTCAGTCTTGTCCTGCCCGAGCAGCTCGAAGCCGATGAGGTAGAACCCTCTGCGCCGCGGGTGAGCGCGCCGGCGCCGACGCCACCGGCAACGCTGCCTGCCGCGCCGCCACCTGCCAAGGCACCGGCTTTTGCCGATGACCGCGAGCAGGCGCCATTCGCCAACCGCTGCATCCTGGTGGTGGAGGACGAGCCAAGTTTCGCCCGTATCCTCTATGACCTTGCCCATGAACTGGGGTACAGCTGCCTGGTGGCCCAAGGGGCCGACGAGGGTTACGCGTTGGCCGCCCAGTACACGCCGGATGCCATTTTGCTGGACATGCGCCTGCCCGATCATTCGGGGCTGACGGTGCTGCAACGGCTCAAGGAACAGGCCAGCACCCGCCACATCCCGGTGCATGTCATCTCGGTGGAGGATCGCATCGAGGCGGCCATGCACATGGGCGCGGTGGGTTATGCAGTCAAACCGGCCAGCCGTGAGGAACTCAAGGCGGTGTTCGGTCGCCTGGAAGCCAAACTCACCCAGAAGCTCAAGCACATCCTGCTGGTGGAGGACGATGATCTGCAGCGCGAGAGCATCGCCCGCCTGATCGGCGATGAGGATGTCGAGATCACTGCAGTGGCTCTGGCACAGGATGCCCTGGCGCTGCTTCGCGAAAACATCTACGACTGCATGATCATCGACCTCAAGCTGCCGGACATGCTTGGCAACGAGTTGCTCAAGCGCATGACGTCCGAGACGATCCGGTCCTTCCCGCCCGTGATCGTCTACACCGGGCGCAACCTCACCCGTGAGGAGGAGGCGGACCTGCTCAAGTACTCGCGCTCGATCATCATCAAAGGCGCACGCTCGCCTGAACGGCTGCTCGATGAGGTCACGCTGTTCCTGCACAAGGTCGAATCGCAGCTCTCCCATGAGCGCCAGCGCATGCTCAAGACCGCACGCAGTCGTGACAAAGTGTTCGAAGGGCGCAAGATCCTTTTGGTGGACGATGATGTGCGCAATATCTTCGCCTTGACCAGCGCCCTTGAGCATAAGGGCGCCATCGTCGAGATCGGTCGCAATGGGCATGAGGCCATCGAGCGTCTGGAGCAGCACCCGGACATCGACCTGGTGCTCATGGACGTGATGATGCCCGGGATGGACGGCTACGAGGCCACTCGGTTGATCCGCCAGCAAGCGCGCTGGCGCAAGTTGCCGATCATCGCCGTGACCGCCAAGGCCATGAAGGACGACCAGCAACGCTGCCTGCAGGCTGGCGCCAATGATTACCTGGCCAAACCGATCGAACTGGACCGATTGTTCTCACTGATCCGTGTATGGCTGCCGCAACTGGAGCGAATTTGAGTAACGAACGCAACACCGATATCGAGATCCGGCTGTTGATCGAGGCGATCTACCTCAAGTACAGCTACGATTTTCGCGATTATTCCGGCGCTTCGATCAAGCGCCGGATCCTGCACGCCGTGCGCCAGTTCGATTGCCGCACGGTATCGGCCTTGCAGGAGCGGGTCTTGCACGATCCGGCAGCATTCATGCAGTTGCTGCAGTTCCTGACGATTCCGGTCAGTGAGATGTTCCGCGATCCTGAGCACTTTCTGGCCGTGCGCAGGGAGGTGGTACCGCTGCTGCGCACCTGGCCGTCGCTCAAGGTCTGGATCGCCGGTTGCAGCACGGGTGAGGAGGTCTACTCGATGGCGATCCTGCTGCGCGAGGAGGGTTTGCTGGAGCGCACCATCCTCTATGCCACCGACATCAACCCCCATTCACTGGAAAAAGCCAAGCAGGGTATCTACCCCCTGAAGGCCATGCAGACCTACGCCGAGAACTACCGCAAGGCTGGAGGACGCCGGGACTTGTCCGAGTACTACACGGCCGCCTACGGCAACGCGATCATCGATAGCAGCCTGCGCGAGAACGTGACTTTCGCCGACCATAGCCTGGCCACCGACAGTGTGTTTTCCGAAACCCAATTGGTGTCGTGCCGCAATGTCCTGATCTATTTCAACAAGGCGCTGCAGGATCGCGCCTTGGGCCTGTTCCATGAGTCCTTGTGCCATCGTGGGTTCCTGGTACTCGGCAGCAAGGAGTCCTTGGATTTTTCCGCCTACAGCGAGCGCTTCGAAGCGCTCGTGCGGCCTGAACGGATCTATCGCAAGTCATGAGTGGCGTGGCGGCGGTGGTCATCGGTGCCTCGGCGGGCGGCGTTTCGGCGCTGTTGCAAGTATTAGGCGGGCTGCCCGAAGGTTTTGCCATTCCGGTGCTGTGCGTATTGCACCTGCCGGATGATCGCCACAGCCAGCTGGCCACGGTGTTGCAGCGACGCTTGCATCGACCGGTACATGAGGCCCGGGACAAAGAGCGCATCGTCGACGGGGTGATCTATGTGGCCGGACCCGGTTACCATTTGTCGATTGAACGCGACCTGACCCTGTCGTTGAGCCAGGAAGACCCGGTGCATTTCTCCCGCCCGGCAATCGATTTTCTGTTTCAGTCGGCGGCGGATGCCTATGGCGCCGGCCTGCTCGGCGTGCTGCTCACCGGTGCCAACGAAGACGGTGCCGAGGGTTTGCTTCAGATCAAGAACAGCGGGGGCCGGACTGTGATCCAGGACCCTCGCGACGCACAGGTCGCGCAGATGCCGGAGGCCGCGCTGGCCTTGCAGCAGCCCGACCATATTCTTTCCCTGAGTGGTATCGGGCATTTACTCGCTACCCTGGAACCGCGCGCATGCTGAGCGATATCACCGCCAAACTGTTGATCGTTGACGATCTGACGGAAAACCTGTTGGCCCTCGAAGCCCTGATCCAGGGTGAGGACCGCGAAGTGCACCGGGCCCAGTCCGCCGAGCAGGCGCTGTCGTTGTTGCTCGAGCATGAATTCGCGCTGGCCATTCTCGATGTGCAGATGCCCGGCATGAACGGGTTCGAGCTGGCCGAACTGATGCGTGGCACCGAAAAGACCAAGAACATCCCGATCGTCTTCGTCAGTGCGGCCGGTCGCGAGATGAACTACGCGTTCAAAGGCTATGAAAGCGGCGCGGTGGACTTCATGCACAAGCCCCTGGACACCCTGGCGGTCAAGAGCAAGGTCTCGGTCTTCGTCGACCTGTTCCGCCAGCGCAAGGCGCTGGGGCGTCAGCTGGAGGCCCTGGAGCGCAGCCGCCAGGAGCAGGCGCAACTGCTGGCCGAGCTCGAAGTGGCGCGTGGCGAGCTGGAGCGCGCGGTGCGCATGCGCGACGACTTCATGTCGATCGTCTCCCATGAGGTGCGCACGCCGCTCAATGGCCTGATTCTGGAAACCCAACTGCGCAAGATGCATCTGGCCAAGGGCAATATTGCGGCGTTCAGTGAAGATCGCTTGCGGGCGATGGTCGAGCGTGACGAACGGCAGATCAACAGCCTGATCCGCTTGATCGAAGACATGCTCGATGTGGCCCGCATCCGTACCGGCAAGCTGTCGATCCGACCCAAGGCGTTCGACCTGGCGCAACTGGTGCGAGGGCTCGTGGAGAATTTCGCGGCACAGGCCGCGGCCCTGGAAACCCATCTCGAACTGGAGCGTTGCGAGGCGGTACCGGGAGAGTGGGACGAGTTCAGGATTGAGCAAGTGGTGGCCAATCTGTTGTCCAATGCCTTGCGTTACGGCGAACGGCGACCGGTGCGAGTGCGAGTGTTCGAGCACGACGCCATGGCCTGCGTGCAGGTGCAGGATCAAGGGATCGGCATCAGCGCGGCCAATCAGCAGCGTATTTTCCAGCAGTTCGAACGCGTCGCGGCGCAGCAATCCAGCGCGGGCCTGGGGCTGGGGCTGTATATCTCCGAACAGATCGCGCAGGCCCATGGCGGACGCATTCATGTCGACAGCGAGGAAGGTAAAGGCGCGACGTTCAGCCTCTACCTGCCGCTGGCGGCACAACGTCGACAAAGCGATCAGACGCAGGCAACCTCTGTCTGAGGTGACGGTCTGATGGCCAAGTCATTGAATCCCAAGGCGAAGTCATGAGTGAAGATGCACAAGATGTCGTATTGGTCGTCGAGGATGAACCGGCGATTCGCATGATCCTGCGTGATTATCTGGCTGGGGAGGGGTATCACGTGCTGGTGGCCGAAGACGGTGAACAGGCCTTTGCCATCTTGGCGAGCAAGCCGCATCTGGATTTGATGGTGACGGATTTTCGTTTGCCGGGTGGGATTTCGGGGGTGGAGATCGCTGAGCCTGCGGTCAAGTTGAGGCCGGACTTGAAGGTGATTTTCATCAGTGGGTATCCGGCGGAGATCCGCGAGTGCCAGAGCCCGATTGCGCGGCGGGCGCCGATACTGGCCAAGCCGTTCGATCTGGATAGTTTGCGGGAGCAGATTCAGATTCTTTTGCAGTGAATCGTTGGTTTCTGTTGGTTTCTTGTTGGTGGGCTTATCCGACTGTTTTATCGACAGGTAGTCACCTTTCTGCCTTTACGGCGGGTCACTTTGGGTCTTGGCCAAAAAGTAACCAAAAGCCGCGCGCCCTGCATCCGGCCCGGCGCTTCGCACCGGGTCCCCTCGCTGCGGTGTCTTGCGGGGCTACGCCAGCCTCCATCTCGCGACTTGGGCTACCGCCGAAGGGCGCTACGCGCCTGCGCCTTCAGACACCTCCACTCGGCCTGCTGATGGGGCGCAAGTTACGGGCGGCGCCTGGGCTGGCGTTGTTTCATTCAGTGGTTTTTGTGGTGAGCTTTTGGGCCTATTCGCGGGTAAATCGGGGCGCCGAACCGCCGCACACACAGGCTCACAGCTCTTGAGAACGGCGCTGTGCCTGTAGGAGCGGCGGTTCGGCGCTCCTACCTGCAAATACGCCGGAACAAACAGCCAAACAATTAACTTGTTTGCCGTTGCCGTTGCCGTTGCCGTTGCCGTTGCCGTTGCCGTTGCCGTTGCTTTTGATGCGCGATAGTCCAGACACCACCCATCGCGACCTCAG
>NZ_VSJH01000034.1:0-1402 GCF_008124495.1 Pseudomonas sp. CK-NBRI-02
CGTAGTGGCGGATGCACTGGCCGGCGAGGTTGTGAGCCTGGGCCTCTGGCGTCGGATCGGCCCAGACAAAGCGCTCGATGATGCGTGCCGGCGCACCGGCCACCTGCTCCGTCACGCACAGTGGGCGGCCCGGCAGCGAGGCGGCCTCGTACTGCCAGGTGCGGGTCACGGGTGGGTCGGGCTGGTCGGCGCTGATGTTGTGCAGCGCCAGGCACGGCCTACCGGCGACATCGCTCAGGGCCAGTGATGTTCCGGCATCGACGCTTTGCGTGCGCAAGACCTCGCCGGCCAGGCTCGTCAGGTAGGTGAAGTTGGCCAGCCCGGCCTCGTGCAGGCGCGGATCGGTGCTCTGGGTCAGAAAGCCCCGGGCATCGTAGCGATGGTAGGTGATGCGCGTGTCCGTCATCGCGGGTGCATCGGGATGGCGGTGGAAAGCGATCTCTCTTATGGGCCGGTCGCGGTTATCCCGTACTGTGACCATCGGGGTCTGGCTGAACAATGACGTACTCATAGCTGCTCCTCTGTCAAATGCCTCGACCATCCGCCATGGGGCAGCGCAACGGTACTCGTACATCCAGCAGTTGTGGAGCCCTCTGCCCTGGCCTATTAATGACGCCATCAGCCTTTACAAGCTAACAATCCGTTTTTTCTTACAAATAAAGCACAGCATTCTTCGTACTTTTAGTCCCCTGAAAATACTAACGGACTATTTAATGTGCTCACCCATCAATTACCCAAGCGCCTCCAGATAACACTTAAGTAAAACGCCGCCGCTTTGCTGAAAAAGCCGCATACTTAATGCTTATTGCCAACTTCAAGTTTCCGACCCGTTTGCGGCGTAAATATGTATTTATGCACGTTTTGGAGTGAGCCATAGCTTCCAAGGCTTTTTCGTAGCGAAGTTGCGTAACTCTTGCCCACGTGACTTTCATGAAAAACCAATATATTCACTCCGGTGCCTGCTCAGGCATCCGCTGGATGGCCTGGCTCAACATCGGCGTCCAGGCGGTCCTTCCGTTGACCCTGGCATTGGCCACGCCTTCAGCCAGCGCCGCCCCCACCATTGAACCGGCCAAGCGATCACCCGCGCCTTCCCGTCTTCACACCTTCGCCATGGGTGACACCCTGGCCTCGATCGCCACCCAATACGCCACCACCATCGCCACCCTGCGCAGCCTCAACCCCGGCCGCGACCTCGATACCCTCAAGCCCGGCGATCGCTTGGTCGTACCCTCGGCCGCCGCGCACCCGCTGCCGAAGCTGAACTCGCCCGACCCACAGGCCTCCACCGACGCCCAGGACGAACAGGCCCGCGAGCTCGCCGCCATGGCCAGCGGCACCGGCAACTTCCTCAGCAACAACCCTGACAGCGACGCCGCTGCCGCCATGGCCCGCGGTCTGG
>NZ_VSJH01000035.1:0-113957 GCF_008124495.1 Pseudomonas sp. CK-NBRI-02
GGCGCTTTTCGCCTTTACGGCGACCTACTTTTGCTCTTGGGCAAAAGTAGGCAAAAACCGCTGGCTCCCACATGCGGCCCCTGCGCTGCGCTCCGGGGTCCCCTCGCTGCGGTGTCTTGCGGGGCTCCGCGGCCTCCGGCTGGCTACACCAGCCTCCATCTCGCGACTTCGGCTCACGCCGAAGGGCGCTGCGCGCCTGCCCCTACAGACACCTCCACTCGGCCTTCTGAGGTCGCGATAGGTGGCGTCTGGACTATCGCGTATCAAAAGCAACGGCAAACAAATTAATTGTTTGGGTGTTTATTCCTGCCTATTCACGGCTAGGAACGCCGAACCGCCGCTCCTGTAGGCACAGCGCCGTTCTCAAGAGCGGCGGTGAGCCTGTGTGAGCGGCGGTTCGGCGCCCCGGTTTACCCGCGAATGGTCCAAAAGCTCACCACAAAAACCACTCAATGAAACAACGCCAGCCCAGGCGCCGCCCGTAACTTGCGCCCCATCAGCAGGCCGAGCGGAGGTGTCTGTAGGGGCAGGCGCGCAGCGCCCTTCGGCGTAGCCGAAGTCGCGAGATGGAGGCTGGCGCAGCCAGCCGGAGGCCGCGAGGCCCCGTAAGACACCGCAGCGAGGGAACCCGGTGCGAAGCGCCGGGCCGGATGCAGGGGCGCGCGGCTTTTGGTTACTTTTGGCCAAGACCAAAAGTGACCCGCCGTAAAGGCGGAAAGGTGACTAACCGTCGCCAAATCAAACGGATAAGCCCACAAACCTCAAAACCAACAACCAACAACCAGCTCACCGCGGCTCCATGTGCGCAATCATCAACTGCACACTCTCATTCCCCCGAAACTCATTCACATCCAGCTTGTACGCCAACTCCACCCAGCGCACCGTCGGATTCGGCCAGACATCCCGATCGATGCCAAAGGCGATGCCATCGAGCTTGACCGAGCCGCACTCGCTCTTGAGCACCACCTTCAGATGCCGCTCGCCCACCACCCGTTGTTCGATCAGTTGGAACACACCATGGAACAGTGGCTCCGGAAAGTGCTGCCCCCAAGGCCCCGCATGACGTAGAGCGCGGGCCAGGTCCAGGTGGAACTCCTCGACCGCGAGGGTACCGTCAGACAGCAATCGCCCGGTCAGGTCCTCTTCCACCAGATGCCGACGAACCTCCTCATCGAAGGCCGCGGCAAACGCCTGGAAGTTTTCCACCGGCAATGACAGGCCAGCCGCCATGGCGTGCCCGCCGAACTTGCTGATCAGGTGCGGCTGACGCGCCGCCACCGCATCCAGCGCATCGCGAATATGGAACCCCGGCACCGAGCGCGCAGACCCCTTGAGCATGCCATCGCCGACATCGGCGAAGGCGATGGTCGGGCGGTGATAGCGCTCTTTCATGCGCGAGGCGAGGATGCCGATCACGCCTTGGTGCCAGTCGGCCTCGAACAGGCACAGGCCATAAGGCATGGATTCGACCGGCAGGTCCTTGAGCTGGGCCAGCGCTTCACGCTGCATGCCTTGCTCGATGGACTTGCGGTCCTGGTTCAGGCCATCCAGCGCTTGGGCCATCTCCAGCGCCGCGACCGGATCGTCGCAGAGCAGGCATTCGATCCCCAGGCTCATATCGTCCAGGCGGCCGGCGGCGTTCAGGCGCGGCCCTAGGATGAAGCCCAGGTCAGTGGAGGTGATGCGCCGATGATCGCGCCGGGCGACTTCGAGGATGGCCTTCAGGCCGGGGCGGGCGCGGCCGGCACGGATGCGCTCCAGACCCTGGTGCACCAGAATGCGATTGTTGGCGTCCAGCGGGACAACGTCAGCGACACTGCCCAGCGCCACCAGGTCAAGCAGTTCACCGATGTTCGGCTGCGGCTGATGATCGTAGCGCCCCAGGGCGCGAAGACGAGCACGCAGCGCCATGAGCACGTAGAAGATCACCCCTACGCCGGCCAGCGCCTTGCTGGGGAAATCGCACCCTGGCTGGTTCGGGTTGACGATGGCATCGGCATCGGGCAATTGCGCACCCGGCAGGTGATGGTCGGTCACCAATACCTTGAGCCCGGCGGCCTTGGCTGCTGCCACGCCCTCGACACTGGAAATACCGTTGTCCACCGTGATCAGCAGTTGTGGCTCCCCCTGCAAAGCCACTTCGACGATCTCAGGCGTCAGGCCATAGCCGTACTTGAAACGGTTGGGCACCAGGTAATCGACATGGGCCGCGCCCAGCAGGCGAAGCCCCAGCACACCGACCGTACTGGCCGTGGCCCCGTCGGCATCGAAGTCGCCGACGATGACAATACGCTGGCGCTGGTCCAGCGCCTCCAGCAACAGGTCCACCGCCGCGTCGATGCCCTTGAGCTGTTGATACGGCAGCAGGCGCGCCAGGCTCTTGTCCAGTTCGGCCTCGGACTGCACGCCACGGGCGGCGTACAGGCGGGTCAGCAAGGGGGGCAGGTTACCGAGGAACGGCAGGCTCGGTGGCAGGGGACGGGGTTCGATACGCATGAGGTCTTCGGCAGTCAGGTTGGGGACAGGTCAGCCACGCTCACCGAGCAGCCATTCCAGTTGCACTTCGTGCTGGCCACGGTCGTCGGTCACGAACACGGTGCCTTCACTGATCATGACGTCCCACTTGATCGAGCGGGGCATGTCGGTGGCCAGAATCTCCAGCACGTCCTGGGGAACCGCGGCGATGCTGAGGTTCTTCAGGCCCTTGACCGCATCGACCACTTTGTTCTGCCACACCCGCAGGCTGCCGTAGGCCAGCAGACTGGTACGCTCGGTACGACGCGAGCACCAGGTCAGGCGCTCGGCGTCCGGTTGGCCGACTTCGATCCAGTGCAGGACGCGGTCGTCCAGGCTCTTTTCCCACAGGGCTGCTTCGTCCACGTCGGACAGACCACGGCCAAATGACAGGTTCTCGTTGTACCAGAGCGCGTAGGCCAACAGGCGTACAGCCATGCGCTCCTCGGTTTCCGATGGGTGACGGGCGATGGTCTGACGAACGTTCTCGTACACACCGCGGTCGAGGTCGGTCAGATTCAGTTCGAACTTATAAGTGGTCGACGGCTGGGCCATGGGCGGGGGCTTCTTGCGAAATAAAAGTCACACAGTCTAACCGATCCCACTCTTCGTTGCGCCGCGGCAGTACCTGACGTCGACGACCTATGATAAAACCACGGGCTAAGCCCAGCTGCCACGGATGCCCCATGCCCACCCCAAGCAAACCCCTCGCCGGCCTGAAAGTGATCGAGCTCGGCACCCTGATCGCCGGCCCCTTCGCCTCGCGTATCTGTGCCGAGTTCGGTGCCGAGGTGATCAAGGTCGAGTCGCCCGACGGCGGCGACCCGCTGCGCAAGTGGCGCAAGCTGTACGAGGGCACTTCGCTGTGGTGGTTCGTCCAGGCGCGCAACAAGCAATCGCTGACGCTCAACCTCAAGCACCCCGAAGGCCGCGAAGTGCTCAAGCGCCTGCTGGCCGAAGCGGACATCCTGATCGAGAACTTCCGTCCGGGCGTGCTGGAAAAACTGGGCCTGGGCTGGGATGTGTTGCACGCGCTCAACACGCGCCTGGTCATGGTGCGTCTGTCAGGCTTCGGCCAGACGGGGCCGATGAAGGACCAGCCCGGCTTCGGCGCGGTCGGTGAGTCCATGGGCGGCCTGCGTTACATCACAGGCTTCGAGGACCGGCCACCGGTACGCACGGGCATCTCCATCGGCGACTCGATCGCCGCCTTGTGGGGTGTGATCGGTGCGTTGATGGCCTTGCGCCACCGCGAGGTCAACGGGGGTCAGGGGCAAGTGGTGGACGTAGCGCTGTACGAGGCCATCTTCGCGATGATGGAAAGCATGGTGCCGGAGTTCGACGTGTTCGGCTTCATCCGCGAACGCACCGGCAACATCATGCCCGGGATCACGCCCTCCTCCATCCACACCAGCGCCGACGGCAAGCATGTGCAGATCGGCGCCAATGGCGATGCCATCTTCAAGCGTTTCATGCAGGCCATTGGCCGCGACGATCTGGCCAATGATCCAGGCCTGGCCACCAACGACGGGCGTGACCTGCGCCGCGACGAGCTGTACGGCGTGATCGACCGCTGGGTCAACAGCCTGCCGCTCGAAGAGGTCATGCGGGTCCTCACCCAGGCCGAGGTACCAGCCAGCCGCATCTATTCGGCCGAAGACATGTTCAGCGACCCACAGTACCTGGCTCGCGAAATGTTCCTCCAAGCCAAATTGCCCGATGGCAAGCCGTTCAAGATGCCAGGCATCGTTCCCAAGCTTTCGGACACGCCAGGCTCCAGCGAGTGGGTCGGTCCGACCCTCGGCGAACACACCGAGTCGGTATTGACGCGCCTGGGCTACGACGCCGCCGCCATCGGTCGACTGCGCGAAACCGGTGCGGTCTGAACGCCCACCGATGCGCGCAATCGCCAGGCACTTGCTTGGGCTGCTGATCATCCTGTGTGGGATGTTGCCGACCATGGGGCAGTCCAAGGAGCGCTTGATCTGGCTGGTGCGCGATCTGCCGCCTTTCACCATCTTCGAAGGCACGGCCAAAGGCCAGGGTGTCGTTGACAACCTGCTGCCGCGGCTGATCGCGCAGATGCCCGAGTACGATCACAGTATCGTCAGGGTGAACCGTGCACGGGGCCTGCAGATGCTCCAGGAGCCCAGCTTTACCTGCGATCCGACGCTGCTATGGACGCCTGAGCGCGCCAAGTTCGTGCGCTTTTCCATCCCTTCGCTGGGGGTATTGAGCAGCGGATTGGTGATACGCAAGCAAGACCAGGCGGCCCTGGCCCCGTTTCTCGACAACCAACAGGTCGACCTCAAAAGCCTGCTCAGCCAGACTCCACTCAAGCTGGGCATCGTCGCCGAACGCAGTTACAGCGTTCAAATCGACGAAATCCTCCGAGAACTACCCGACACGGCCTTGAGCCGCCATTACGGCAATGAAGCTACCGCCAATTTGCTACAGATGCAGCGCTTGGGCCGTCTGCAGCTGGTGTTGGGCTACTGGCCGGAAATCCGCTACTTGATCCAGGCTCAGGGCAACAACCCGGATGAATACGCCTTCCACCCGATCCAGGGCGTGAACCGCTACCAGTTTCTGCATGTGGGCTGCTCCGATACGGCTTTGGGACGCGAGGCCGTCCGTCATATCGACCAACTGCTGCTCACCCTGCGTCGCGAGACACTGCCAGCGTTTTATGCTCGCTGGCTGGCCCCGGAAGAGCACGAACAATACTTGATCGATAGCCAGCACTTTTTCGGCACCCAGACCGAAAGCGCCGAGAAGTACTGAAACTGCCTCGACTGGCTTTAAAAAAAAGAAACCCCGGGCGCAGGAAGGAACACCCAGGGTCGAACGAAAGTCAGGGGGACTTTCCGGAACAGCCTTGAGCACCGGAGCCAAGTGCTGTCGAACTGCTCTTAAGGATTCTGACGAAACCTTCAGGCAAAGGTTCCGGAAAATGCTCGCTGATGCTGCAAGGCTGCGATTACACAGGGTTGCAGACGCCCCTCGGCGATTTGCAGGTCTCGGTGCAGGCCGTCAACCAAGTCAACCAGTAGGCGCTGGTCCTGGAGCTGATGCGGGCTGACCGAACGCCTGAGTGTCACGTCACCCTGTTGATCGATCACGGTCAGTTGACGGTTGCCGCTGGCGTCTGTTTCGCCGAGCAGGGCCTGGTAAGGGGTCAAGGCGTCGTTGAGCAGTTTGCAGATTCTTTCCATCCGGCGTACTCGCTGTTCGTGGAACCTATCGGAACTGACCACCAGACGCCCTGCAAAGTTCGTTCATGCCGCGCCGGTATCAGTGAGCATGCGCGGGGTACATGACAGTTTGAATATGCCCCTCGACTTCATGATGGATACGCTCCAACGCCCGCTGCAACCTCGGCATCACCAACGGCCAGGACAGCTCACCGATAACCCGAACCCCCTGGCGCCTAGCCTCCCGGGCCAGGCCTTCGTCATGGTCGATCGATTGTCCGACGAACAACAATGCACAGGGTTGCTGCGCTTGCGCCACCTGCCGGAGCAGTGTTCGCCCGTAATGTACCGGCAAGCCGTGATCGAGGATCAACAGGTCGATGATGCCCCGCTGAGCCAGACAATCTTTTGCCTCGGCCAGGTTCTGGGCCACGCGCACATTGAAGACGCCTTGGGCATTGCAGGCCTGATGCAGCGAGATATCGTGGGAAGGTCGTGCGTGAATCAGTACGTTGAGCCAATGCATGAACCGCTCCTGGAGTAGCACTATGCCCATATGGACGGGCGAGCCACTCTAAAAGCCCCATGCGGCGGCTGGAATAGGAAATTACTTAAGCTTCTAAAGAAAGATCTGACTCATCTTTTGCAGACGAGTAGGAAACCGTCTGGGGCCGCTGCGCGACCCCGAGCGGGTTGAATCTTAGAGCGGTTTACCGCGGTTGCCATGCTGGGCGACGAATGCCTGGACAGCCTTCAGATCGTTGGCCAGGACCGTGCAGCGTTCGTCACGGCTGAACAGGTCGCTCAGGTGCGCTGGCAGCTCAAGGGCTTTGCCGACGCCTGCCTTTTCCACCGCTTCCGGGAACTTGACCGGATGCGCGGTACCCAGGACAACCATCGGCGTATCCAGGCTGCGACGGCACTCACGGGCGGCCTTGACGCCGATCGCAGTGTGCGGATCGAGCACCTCACCGGTGGTGGCGAACACCTCGGCGATGGTCTGGCAGGTTTGCTCGTCGGTCACGGCCAGCGAATCGAACAGCTTGCGCGCCTCGGTCCAACGATCCTGTTCGACACTGAAGCCGCCGCCCTGCTTGAAGCGCTCCATCAGCTCGGCGATGGCGGCGCCGCTGCGCCCGTGCAGGTCGAACAGCAGGCGTTCGAAGTTGGAGGAGACCATGATGTCCATCGACGGCGACAGCGTCGGGTGCAAGGTGTCCTTGACGTACTGGTTACCGCTCATGAAGCGATGCAGGATGTCGTTGCGGTTGGTCGCCACGATCAGTTGGCTGATCGGCAGGCCCATGTTGCGTGCCAGGTAGCCAGCGAAGATATCGCCGAAGTTGCCGGTCGGCACAGAGAAGGCCACCGAACGGGCCGGGCCGCCCAGCTGCAGCGCCGCATGGAAGTAGTAGACGATCTGGGCCATGATCCGCGCCCAGTTGATCGAGTTCACCGCCACCAGACGGGTGCCCTTGAGGAACGACTGGTCGGCGAAGCTGGCCTTGACCATCTCCTGGCAGTCGTCGAAGTTGCCTTCGATGGCGATGTTGTGGATGTTGTCGCCGAAGATAGTCGTCATCTGGCGACGCTGCACTTCCGAGACACGCTGGTGCGGATGCAGGATGAAGATGTCGACGTTGTCGCAGCGGCGGCAACCTTCGATGGCGGCCGAACCGGTGTCACCGCTGGTGGCTCCGATGATCACCACGCGTTCACCGCGCTTGGCCAGGACGTGGTCGAGCAGGCGGCCGAGCAACTGCAGGGCGAAGTCCTTGAACGCCAGGGTCGGGCCGTGGAACAGCTCCATCACCCACTCGTTGCCCGCCAGTTGGCGCAGCGGCGCCACCGCGGCATGGGCGAACTCACCATAGGTTTCTTCGAGAATCTTCTTGAAGTCGGCGTCAGCGATGCTGCCATCGACGAACGGGCGCATCACCCGGAAAGCCAGCTCGTGGTACGGCAGGCCAGCCCAGGAAGCGATCTCTTCCTGGGTGAAGCGTGGCAGGTTCTCCGGCACGTACAGACCGCCATCGCTGGCGAGGCCCGCCAGCAGGACGTCTTCGAAATTCAGGGCCGGTGCCTGGCCACGGGTACTGATATAGCGCATGGGTGCAAACCTTTGGTTTGAGCGGCCCGTTTGAGATGCAAGCTAAAAGAGATGCCGACCGGCGTTGCTCTCGTGCTTTGCGTCTCGCCCTTGCCGCGAATTTACTCTGTTCGAAGCCTCAACACCGCACTGCCTTCATTTGCAGCTTGCAGCCTGAAGCTTGCCGCTTAATTGAGCTGTTCGACGCGGATACGCACGACTTTGCCGACCACGTCCTGCAAAGCTTCCAGGGCGACGATGGCGTCGTTGATGCGCTTTTCCACCACTCGGTGGGTCAGGAGGATCATCGGCACCAGGCCGTCCTGCTCCTCGGCTTCCTTCTGCATGATCGACTCGATGTTGATACCACGCTCGGAGAGGATGCTCGCCACTTGAGCCAATACGCCCGGGTGGTCCTTGGCCTGGATACGCAGGTAGTAGGCACTTTCACAGGCTTCGATCGGCAGGATCGGGTGAGCCGACAGCGAGTCGGGCTGGAAGGCCAGGTGTGGCACGCGGTTTTCGGGGTCGGAGGTCATGGCACGGACCACATCGACCAGGTCGGCGACCACCGAAGAGGCGGTCGGCTCCATGCCGGCGCCGGCGCCGTAATACAGGGTGGAGCCGGCAGCATCACCGTTGACCATGACAGCGTTCATCACGCCATTGACGTTGGCGATCAGACGATCATTGGGAATCAGGGTCGGGTGGACACGCAGCTCGATGCCAGCGTCGGTGCTGCGGGCCACGCCCAGGTGCTTGATGCGATAACCCAGCGCCTCGGCGTAATTGACGTCGGCGGTGGTCAGCTGGGTGATGCCTTCGGTGTAGGCCTTGTCGAACTGCAGCGGAATGCCGAAGGCAATGGAGGCCAGGATGGTCAGCTTGTGGGCAGCATCGATACCTTCGACATCGAAGGTCGGGTCGGCTTCGGCGTAACCCAGGGCCTGGGCTTCGGCCAATACGTCGGGGAAGGCACGGCCCTTGTCACGCATCTCGGTGAGGATGAAGTTGCCGGTGCCGTTGATGATGCCCGCCAGCCAGTTGATGCGGTTGGCAGACAGGCCTTCGCGGATCGCCTTGATCACCGGGATGCCGCCGGCCACGGCTGCTTCGAAGGCAACAATGACGCCCTTCTCGCGGGCCTTGGCGAAGATCTCGTTGCCATGCACGGCAATCAGCGCCTTGTTGGCAGTGACCACGTGCTTGCCGTTCTCGATGGCCTTCAGGACCAGGTCGCGGGCGATGGTATAGCCACCGATCAGTTCGATGACGATATCGATCTCGGGGTTGCTCGCGACTTCGAACACATCAGCGGTAATGGGGGTACCGGTAATCTGGCAGTTCGGGTTCTGCGAGCGCATGGCGATCTGTGCCACTTCAATACCGCGCCCGGCACGGCGGGCAATCTCCTCGGCGTTGCGCTGAAGTACATTGAAGGTTCCGCCACCGACGGTCCCCAACCCACAGATGCCTACTTTGACCGGTTTCACTGTGAACTCCCCATTGAACGGCCGGCACCTGCGCCGACCGTGAAACATGCCGTCTCCCCATGGTGACGGCGTACTGATTGAATTACTTGGCAGCCTTGCCGTCACTGGCCAAGGCCAGCTTGGCGACCTGCGGTGCCGGCTGGTAGCCCGGGATCACCTGACCGCTCTGCAGGACGATCGCCGGCGTGCCGTTGACGCCGATCGACTGCCCGAGCTCGAACTGCTTGCTGACCGGGTTGGCGCACTTGGCGGCCTTGATTTCCTTGCCATCGATCATCTTGTCCAGCGCCGCGCGGCGGTCACTGGAGCACCAGACTGCCTGCAACTGCTCGTCACCTGGCGAGCCGAGGCCCTGGCGCGGGAAGGCGACATAGCGCACCTCGATACCGCGGCGATTGAGCTCCGGCACTTCAGCATGCAATTTGTGGCAATACGGGCAGGTGGTGTCGGTGAAGACGGTGATATGCGACTTGGTCTCGCCCTTGGCAGGATAAACCACCATTTCGGCAGCTGGAATGCCGTTGATGAGCTTGGCGATGCCCTGGCGTTCGGTCTTCTCGGTGAGGTTGACCGGCTTGCCATCCTGGATCTGGTACAGGTACCCCTGCATCACGAACTGGCCATCGCCACTGGCATACAGGACACGACCACCTTGCAGCTTGACTTCATACAGGCCGTTGACCGGGCTGCTGGCGACGCTTTCGACTGGCACTTCCAGCGCAAGGGTCTTGAGGGTATTACGAATGGCCTGCTCGGCACCGGCGCTGGCATCGGTGGCCGCGGCGACGGCAAAAGTACTGGCCAACGCCAGGGCGGCGGCGGCGAAAATCTGGGTCACGCGCATGGGATACTCCTGAAGGCGGACGGGGCCGGAGGATGTCGATCCGCGGCAAAAACGCGGCGAGTGGACGGCCCTTGATGCAAACCGTCCAAGCCTACCACAACAGGCTGATGCTAAATGCCCTCTCAACCTCCATAGGTCGGAACATGAAAATCATTCATCCACGAGGATGGTGCTGGGCATGCAGCTGCTGCAACCGTGCCTTTGCGACATGGGTATAGATCTGGGTGGTGGACAAGTCACTGTGACCGAGCAACATCTGCACCACACGCAAATCGGCCCCATGATTGAGCAGATGCGTGGCAAAAGCGTGGCGCAAGGTATGCGGCGACAGCGGTTTGTCGATGCCGGCAACCCGCGCCTGATGCTTGATGCGGTGCCAGAAGGTTTGGCGGGTCATCTGCTCCCCGCGCTGGCTGGGGAACAGCACATCGCTCGGGCGCCCGTTCAACAGGTCGTTGCGGCCGTCGCGCAAGTAGCGTTCGAGCCAGATCACCGCCTCTTCGCCCATCGGCACCAAGCGCTCCTTGCTGCCCTTGCCCATCACCCGCAGAACCCCCTGGCGCAGGTTGACCTGATCGAGGGTCAGGCTGACCAGTTCGGTCACTCGCAGGCCACAGGCATAGAGCACTTCAAGCATGGCCCGGTCGCGCTGACCGATGGCTTCGGCCAGGTCCGGCGCCTGCAACAGGGCCTCGACATCGTCCTCCGACAAGGATTTGGGCAATGGTCGCCCCAATAGCGGCATTTCCACTTGCAGGGTCGGGTCGACGCCTACCAGCTTTTCTCGCAGCAGATACCGGAAGAAGCCACGCAGACCGGAGAGAAAGCGTGCCGTGGAGCGCGGCTTGTAGCCTTCCTCCAGGCGCCAGGCCAGATGGTCCAGAATCAGGTCACGGCCGGCATCAGGCAAAGCCACGCCGCGCTCTTGCAGCCAGCCGTTGAACAACGCCAAGTCGCTGCGATAGGAGACGCGGGTATTGTCGGACAGGCCTTTTTCCAGCCAGAGGGCATCAAGAAACTGGTCGATCAGGGGATGGTCGAGAGCGGGCATGAAAACTCGGTGGCAAACGGTGCAATGGCGCTTAGTCTTTCATAACAACGATGGCATAGGGAGCCCATATGAGCGAACAGCAGATTCTCCTGAGTTTCGGTGGCATCGGCGCGGCCGCCCTTGCCTGCCAATGGCTGGCCTGGCGCCTGAAACTGCCAGCGATACTCTTTCTGCTGCTGTGTGGAATTCTGGCCGGGCCCGTGCTGGGCTGGTTATCGCCGCAGCAACTGTTCGGCCCGCTGCTGATGCCACTGGTGTCCCTGGCCGTAGCCCTGATCCTGTTCGAGGGCAGCCTGACCCTGCACTTGTCCCAATGGCGCGAGATCGGCAGCGTGGTGCATCGACTGGTGACGGTGGGTGCCTTGAGCACCTGGCTGGTGATCGCCCTCGCCACCCACTGGTTACTGGGCTTCGAGTGGCCCCTGGCGATCCTCTTCGGCACCCTTACCCTGGTCACAGGCCCGACCGTGATCGTACCAATGCTGCGAGTGGTGCGACCCAAGGCTGCAATCGCCAATATCCTGCGCTGGGAAGGGATCGTCATCGATCCGATCGGTGCGCTGCTGGCAGTGGTGGTCTATAGCTTCATCATCGCCCGTACCGACGGTGACGGGCTGAGTCAGAGCCTGGTGACCTTTGCCGGCGTGATTTTCTGCGGCAGTACCCTGGGCGCCGCGGGTGGCTGGCTGCTGGGCCAGATCATGCGCGCGCAATGGCTGCCAGAGTACCTGCACAATCTGGCGTCGCTGGCAGCGGTGCTGGGCATCTTCATCGCCGCCAACCAGATCGTCCATGAGTCGGGACTGCTGGCCGTGACGGTCATGGGTATGTGGCTGGCCAACATGCCCGGCGTGGATGTGCGGCAGATCCTGCACTTCAAGGAAAACCTCAGCGTGCTGTTGATCTCCGGGCTGTTCATCCTGCTGGCCGCCCGCCTCGACCTGCATGCACTGCTGGCACTGGGCCCAGCGGTGCTGGCATTGCTGCTGGTCATCCAGTTGCTGGCCCGGCCGCTCAATGTCTTGTTGTCTACCTGGGGCTCGAACCTGAACTGGCGCGAGCGCCTGCTGCTGGCCTGGATCGCGCCACGGGGCATTGTCGCAGCAGCCGTTTCGGCGATCTTCGCCATTCGCCTGGATGAAGCCGGCCACGAGGGGGCACTGCTGCTCGTCCCTTTGACCTTCGCGGTCATCATCGGCACTGTGGTTTTGCAAAGCGCCACCGCAAGGCCACTGGCCCGTCTGCTCAGGGTGGCCGAGCCTGCCCCAAGCGGCTTTCTCATCGTCGGCGCCAACCCGCCAGCCCGCGCCATTGCAAAGGCCTTGCAGCAATTGGGCAGCCGGGTGTTACTGACCGATTCGAGCTGGGAGAATATCCGCGCCGCGCGCATGGATGGGCTGCCGACTTACTTCGGCAACCCAGCGTCTCAGCACGCCGACGCCCACCTGGACCTGGTCGGCCTGGGCCATCTGCTGGGCCTTTCGCCCGCCGGTGAACTCAACGCCCTAGCCTGCGCACGCTTTCGCCATGACTTTGGCCACAATCGATTGTTCGTATTGGCCAGTGGCCTGGAAAAGCAGCGCAGCGACAAGCACCGTGCCAGCGAGGAGCATCGCGGCCAGCTGCTCGGTTCGAGCACGATGACCTATGGGCAACTGGCCAATCGCCTGCATCAAGGCGCCGAGCTGTACAGCACCCACCTGACCGACAGTTTCAACTGGCAGGACTACCAAGCGCTGCATGGCGAACGCGCAACCTTGCTTTTCGCCCGTGACAGCAACGGCTGGGTCCATGTCGCCAGCCCGGACTCCCCTCTCAAGCCCCAGCCTGGCTGGACCTTGGTGGCACTGGTGGAGGCAGACCTGGAGGCGACTACCAAGGTCGAGGCGCAGACCGTGGATCAGTGAGCGGGAAGCACGGGCACCGGCCGCTTGTCCTCATCGATGGCGACGAAGCTGAACACACCATGGATGGCCCGATCGCGGCCATCCAGGTACATGTTCTCGACAAAGACATCCACCTGTACCTGCAGGCTGGTATTGCCGACCTTGATCACCGTCCCCACCAGCTCGACGATCGAGCCCGCAGGAATCGGGTGCTTGAAGTCGATGCGGTCGGTCGACACGGTCACCAGCGGCAAACGACAGAACCGCGTGGCGGCGATGAACGACACTTCGTCCATCCAGGCCAGCGCAGTACCGCCGAACAGGGTGTTGTGGTGGTTGGTGGTGCTGGGGAAGACAGCCTTGGTTACGCGGGTCACCGACAGTTCGGTGCGGCGCTGGATTTCCTGATCTCGAGGGGTGGTCATGAAGGGCTCTTGTCGCAGGGGCTTGAAAGCGGTGTCGCCTGATTCGCGGGGAGCCCTGATTCCACAGGGTTGGCGCAATCGTGGTGGGGGCAGGTTTACCCGTGAAGAAGCCCACACCGCCAATACAAAAATTCAAAAAGCAAAAAAGCAGCCCGAAGGCTGCTTTTTTTCTCGCAAGGTGGCCACTGGGGCCACCGGTCAAACGGTACTCAGGCCAGTTTTTCCTTGATGCGAGCGGCTTTGCCGGACAGGTCGCGCAGGTAGTACAGCTTGGCCTTACGCACGTCACCACGACGTTTCACGGACAGGCTGTCGATCTGCGGGCTGTAGGTCTGGAAGGTACGCTCTACGCCAACGCCGCTGGAGATCTTGCGCACGGTGAAGGCGCTGTTCAGACCGCGGTTGCGCTTGGCGATAACGACACCTTCGAACGCCTGCAGACGGGAACGGTCACCTTCCTTCACTTTAACCTGGACGACAATGGTGTCGCCTGGTGCGAAGGTTGGGATTTCCTTGTTCATCTGCTCGGCTTCGAGCTGCTGGATGATCTTGTTGGTCATGCTGTGCTCCTAAGGCGGATAACTCGATCCACCATCGATACGTTAACTATCGTCCCGCTCGCGGAGATATTCCTCGAGCAGCTTCTTCTCTTCTCCAGAAAGCGAGCGACTTTCCAGAAGATCGGCGCGTCGTTCGAAGGTCCTACCAAGGGACTGCTTCAATCGCCAACGCCGGATGTGTGCATGGTTGCCACTAAGCAACACGTCGGGAACGCGCTGATCCGCATACACCTCCGGTCGGGTGTAGTGCGGGCAGTCGAGCAGACCGTCGGTGAAGGAGTCTTCCTCCGCCGAGTCCACATGCCCTAAAGCTCCGGGCAGCAGTCGCGTAACCGCATCGATCAGTACCATGGCCGGCAGCTCGCCACCGGAAAGCACATAGTCACCAATCGACCACTCTTCATCGACATGAGCCTCGATAAAACGCTCGTCAATGCCTTCGTAACGACCGGCGATCAGGATCAACGATTCCTGTTGCGCCAAGTCTTTGACCGCCTGCTGGGTCAGCTTGCGGCCTTGTGGCGAGAGGTAAATCACCTTCGCCGATGCTCCGGTCGCTTGCCTGGCGCTGGCCAGGGCGTCTTCCAGAGGCTTGATCTTCATCACCATGCCCGGACCACCGCCAAACGGCCGATCATCCACCGTGTGGTGACGATCAGTGGTGTAGTCCCGCGGGTTCCAGCAGGTCACGTGCAGCAACCCCTGTTTCACCGCGCGGCTGGTAATGCCGTACTCCGTGATGGCCGAGAACATCTCGGGGAACAACGTGACGACTTCTACGCGAAGGTTACCCATCGTTTAGAAATCCGCGTCCCACTCGACCCGCATCACACCTGCTTCCAGGTCGACTGCCAGCACGCATTGCTCCGTATAGGGCAACAGTCGCTCGCGATCATCCAGGCTGCCTGCGCAAGGCTTGATCACCATTACATCGTTCGCACCGGTCTCCAACAGGTGATCGATCTTGCCGAACAGTTGTTCGTCCTGATTGATGACCTTCAGACCTACCAACTGGTACCAGTAGTACTCGTCAGCGGCCAGGTTGGGCAAAAGGCTCCGCGGAATGCAGATTTCATAACCGCTCAGAAGACGGGCTTCATCACGATCATCAAGGCCCTTCAGTTTCACGACCAGGCCCTTTTGGGAGCCACGACCGTTGACCAGCTCGACCTGTTTTACCTTGCCTTCGTGCCGAAGCGTCCAGCGCGGATAATCCAACAGGTTTTCAATCGGATCGGTAAAGGAATACACCTTCACCTCGCCGCGAACGCCGTGAACCGAAAAAATCTTGCCGACGACAATGAGAGCGTCAGCGTTTTCTGGCGTCGCGTTCATACTGCTCAGGCAGCGGCCTTGGCAGCGTCCTTCAGCAGCTGAGCAACGCGCTCAGACGGCTGTGCGCCCTGGCTCAGCCAGTAGTTGACGCGTTCCTGATTGACCGACAGCTTGACTTCAGCGCCGGAAGCAACCGGGTTGAAGAAGCCAACGCGCTCAACGAAACGGCCGTCACGGGCGTTACGGCTGTTGGTCACGGTCAGGTGATAGAAAGGGCGCTTCTTGGAGCCGCCACGGGCAAGACGGATGGTTACCATGTGAACATCGTTCCTATAGTCGGTGCTGCAAATCTGAATGCCCAAATGGGCACAGGGTGCCCAAAAGGCCGCATATTCTCGGGGAATACACGGACATTTGCAAATGCCTTTTTCGGCGCGGGGCTACCACACCGTTCAGATCTGCCGGTTAAGCCGCGAATTTCGCGACATCGTTCCCGCCGAAGCGGGATTTCGGGAGAGCTGCCTATAGATAGAAGGCAACCTCCCAGAATCGAATTAGAGCTTCGGCATGCCGCCACCTGGCAGCATCCCGCCAAGGCCACGCATCATCTTGGCCATGCCGCCCTTGGCGGAAAATTTCTTCATCATCTTCTGCATCTGCTTGTGCTGCTTGATCAACCGACCGACGTCCTGCACCTGGGTGCCGGAGCCGAGGGCGATGCGGCGCTTGCGCGAACCGCTGATGATTTCCGGGTCGCGACGCTCGGCAGGGGTCATGGAGTCGATGATCGCTTCCATCTGCTTGAACTGCTTCTCGGCCGCACCCTGGGCATTGCCCATTTGCGACAGGTTGACCCCACCGATGCTCGGCAGCTTGTCCATCAGGCCGCCCAGGCCGCCCATGTTCTTCATCTGCTGCAGTTGGTCGCGGAAGTCTTCGAGGTCGAAGCCCTTGCCCTTCTTTAGCTTCTTGGCGAGCTTGTCGGCCTTGGCCTTGTCGATGTTCTGCTCGGCCTGTTCGATCAGGCTGAGCACGTCACCCATGCCCAGGATGCGCGAGGCGATACGGTCAGGGTGGAAGGGCTCGAGCGCTTCGGTCTTCTCGCCCATACCGATGAATTTGATCGGCTTGCCGGTGATCGCGCGAACCGACAGGGCTGCACCCCCACGGGCGTCACCGTCGACCTTGGTCAGCACCACACCGGTCAGCGGCAAGGCATCGCCGAAAGCCTTGGCGGTGTTGGCGGCGTCCTGGCCGGTCATGGCGTCGACCACGAACAGCGTCTCGACCGGCTTGACCGCGGCGTGCAGCGCCTTGATCTCGTCCATCATGTCGGCGTCGATGTGCAGACGACCTGCAGTGTCGACGATGACCACATCGATGTACTTGAGCTTGGCTTCGCGGATCGCCGCCTCGGCAATGGCCACAGGCTTCTGGCTGATGTCCGACGGGAAGAAGGTCACGCCGATGTCATTGGCCAGGGTTTCGAGCTGTTTGATCGCTGCCGGACGATAGACGTCGGCAGAGACCACCATCACGCTCTTTTTCTTGCGTTCTTTAAGGAAGCGCGCCAGCTTGCCGGCAGTGGTGGTCTTACCCGCACCTTGCAGACCGGCCATGAGCACCACGGCTGGTGGTGCGGCATTGAGCGCCAGGTCTTCGTTGGCCGCGCCCATCAGGCCTTCGAGTTCGGCCTGGACGATCTTCACGAACGCCTGGCCCGGGGTCAGGCTGCGCGACACTTCGGTGCCGACCGCGCGCTCTTTGACGCTGTTGACGAAATCCTTGACCACCGGCAGGGCGACGTCGGCCTCGAGCAGGGCCATGCGCACTTCGCGCAGCGTGTCCTTGATGTTGTCTTCGGTCAGCTTGGCCTTGCCGGTGACATGGCGCAGCGTCTGTGACAGGCGGTCGGTCAGGTTTTCGAACATGGTGATCCTTTCAGGCCCTAATGAAGCCGAGGTTTTTCAGGCGCCCAGGTGAATATGCACACGCGCTGGGCACAGCAAGGCGGCGATTATAGCGAAGAGCGAGGGCGGCGCACACCTGGGTGCTGACCACTGGGGTCCAGGTGACTTGTTCGCGGGCGAACCCGCGCCTACAAGGCCAGCGCCGGCCCTGTGGAATCTTGCAGATGGGGTAGGCCCTACCGTCTCCAGTCTTCCTAGAGCGGCGGGATCTATGCCAAACTCCGTCCCTTTAGGGCTTGCCTACCAGGACTTATGCTCTCTTCCCCCAGCCTCATCCCCAACCTGCTCGCCGCCGGCCTCTACATCGCCGCCGCTCTCTACCAAGGCAGTCGCCTGGCCCAGGGCAGCCGCGCCGACAAACGGCTGCTCGGTCTGCTCGGTGCCCTTGCGGTCATTGCCCAGGGTAGCGCCCTGTTCTTCCAGCTGATCACCCCGCTGGGCCTTAGCCTCGACTTCTTCAGCGCCGCCAGTCTGATCGCCGTCGCGGTGATCGCGCTGACCTTGCTGGCCTGCCTGCGCATCCCGGTCGAAAACCTGCTCATGCTGCTGTTCCCGCTCGGCGCGGTGACCGCCCTGCTGGCCCAGTTCGCCCCGCCCGGCACCGTACCGCTGGTCAATGAGGAGCCTGGGATCCTGGCGCATATCCTGCTCTCGATCCTGGCCTATGGCTTGTTCACCATTGCCGTGTTCCAGGCCCTGCTGCTGCTGTTGCAGGACTACCAGCTCAAGCACAAGCATCCTTCCGGGCTGATCCGTAACTTCCCGCCCCTGCAAACCATGGAAAGCCTGCTGTTCGGCTTCCTCTGGGCCGGTTGGGGTCTGCTGTCGCTGTCGCTGGTGTCCGGCTGGCTGTTCCTGGACAACCTGTTCGCCCAGCATCTGGTGCACAAGACGCTGCTATCCTGTGTGGCCTGGGTGGTGTTCGGCCTGCTGCTGTGGGGACGCACCCGCCTGGGCTGGCGCGGCCACAAGGCGATTCGCTGGACCCTCGCCGGTTTCTGCCTGCTGATGCTGGCCTATTTCGGCAGCAAGCTGGTACGTGAATTCATCCTGCATATCTGACGACCGCCCATGGACACCCTGCCGTACGCTCCGCTATTCGGCACTCTGGCACTGGCGCTGCTCTGGTCGGCGCTATTCACCGCCGTCGACGCGGCCCGCCAGCAATTGAACGGCCATCAGCGCCCTGCTGACAGCGCCGAGCCCGCACTGCCCGCCCAAGCCGTGGTGCTCTGCGCAGGCCTCGGCAAGCTGCTGGTGCTTGGCCTGGCCTGCCTGATCGGCCAGCGCTACAACGGCGAACACGGCTTCTGGCTGGCGGGCCTTGCCGCAAGCGGCGCCCTGTTGGTCTTGGCCGAGTACCTGCCAAGGCGCGCCGCCCGACGCAATCCGCACGCCTTCCTCAACCTCGGCCCCCTGCTCAGATGGCCTCTGCTCGCATTGCAACCGTTGGCCTGCGTGCTCGACGGCTGCGCCAAGTTGATCCTTCGCCCACTGCGCGCGCAACCCGCCGCCGTGGCATTGCACCCACAGGAGCACGATGATTTCGACGAACCAGAGCCCTACGAAGCACCACGCCAAGGGCTGCTCGAAGGGCTGCAATCCCTAGACAAGATCACCGTCAACGACATCCTGGTGCCCCGCAACGAGGTGGACGGCATCAACCTGGACGACTCGCTCGAGCAGATCGCTGAACAACTGATCGTCAGCCGCCATACCCGCCTGCCGGTCTACCACAGTGATATCAACCAGGTCGAAGCCATCCTCAATACCAAGCTGATCAGCCATCTGCTGCCCCATGGCGAGCTGACCCTCCAGGCGCTGCGCGCGGCCTGCTACGAACCCTACTTCGTTCCCGAGAGCACTCCGCTGCAACGGCAGTTGCTGAACTTCCACAAGCAGCAAAGACGCCTGGGCGTGGTGGTGGACGAGTACGGAGAGGTCCAAGGCATCGTCACCTTGGAGGACATCCTCGAGGAGATCGTCGGCGAGTTCGAGGATGAGCACTCGCTGGAAAACCCGCACGTCCACCCCCTGGCCGACGGCCGCTACGTGATCGAAGGCACCGCCTCGCTGCGCGAAATAAACCGCAGTCTGGGGTGGCACCTGCCCTGCGACGGTGGCCCGAAGACCCTCAACGGGCTGGTCACCGAGGCGCTGGAAAGCATTCCGGAAAGTGCTGTATGCCTGAAGATTGGCCGCTATCGCCTGGAAATCCTCGAAACAGAGGACAATTGCGCCAGCAAGGTACTGGTGTGGACCGTGACCCGATAGCTATACTCCGGTCACGCTTACCCAGCCCTGCCGTCCCGCCTGCTACCCGCTTCCGGCACCACACGGCCGGTGCGCTCCACTGACACGCCCCGCGGTCCTGCTTCGACACCCAGAACAGCCCGCTCCCGTCCCTACCCTTGGGCTATCGTCGGTCGAGCGACTCACACTATGACGCTCCGGCGCCCGCACGCCCATGCCTGCCTGGCAGGGAGCGACCCGCCCATAGGGAGCAATGACTGTCAGGGACCTACAACATGACTATCAGCAGTACCTGCGCCGACACCTCGGCAGCCCCCGTCAATTCCCCCGCCCGTGTGGCCACCGCCAGCTTCATCGGCACCGCCATCGAATTCTACGACTTCTACGTCTACGCCACCGCCGCCGCGCTGGTGATCGGCCCGGTGTTCTTCCCGTCGGGTTCGGGCACCGCGCAGATGCTCGCGGCCTTTCTGACCTTCGGTATCGCCTTCCTCGCCCGCCCGCTGGGTTCGGCACTGTTCGGCCATTTCGGCGACCGTATCGGCCGCAAATCCACCTTGGTCGCCTCGTTGCTGCTGATGGGCGTTTCGACCACCCTGATCGGGGTTCTTCCGGGTTATGACAGCATCGGCGTCTGGGCGCCGATCATCCTTTGCCTGCTGCGCTTCGGCCAAGGCCTGGGCCTGGGCGGCGAATGGGGCGGGGCGGCACTGTTGGCCACCGAAAACGCCCCTGAAGGCAAGCGTGCCTGGTTCGGCATGTTCCCGCAGCTTGGCCCCTCCATCGGTTTTCTGGCGGCCAATGGGCTGTTCCTGACCCTGGCGCTGGTGCTCAGCGACGAGCAATTCCGTGACTGGGGCTGGCGCATTCCGTTCCTGCTCAGCGCCGCGCTGGTGATCGTCGGCCTGTACGTGCGACTGAAGCTCGAGGAGAGCCCGGTATTCGCCAAAGCCGTGGCACGCCACGAGCGGGTGAAGCTGCCGGTGGTCGATCTGTTCGCCAAGTACTGGCTGCCCACCTTGCTGGGCGCGGCGGCGATGGTTGTGTGCTACGCGCTGTTCTATATCTCCACGGTGTTCTCCCTGAGCTATGGGGTCTCGACACTGGGCTACAGTCGCGAGAGCTTCCTGGGCATGCTGTGCTTTGCCGTGGTGTTCATGGCCTTGGCCACGCCGATATCGGCCTGGCTGAGCGATCGCTATGGACGCAAGCCGGTGCTGATCGTCGGCGGCCTGCTGGCGGTTGCATCGGGATTCACCATGGAGCCGCTGCTGACCTCAGGCTCGACCACCGGCGTTGCGCTGTTTTTGGCCATCGAGCTGTTCCTGATGGGCGTGACCTTCGCACCGATGGGGGCATTGCTGCCTGAGCTGTTCCCGACCCATGTGCGCTACACCGGCGCCTCGGCAGCCTACAACCTCGGCGGCATCGTCGGCGCCTCAGCGGCACCGTTCTTTGCCCAACAGTTGGTCAGCATGGGGGGATTGAGCTGGGTGGGCGGCTATGTGTCGGTAGCCGCGGTGATCAGCCTGATCGCCGTCTTGTGCCTGAAAGAGACACGCAATACAGAGCTGTAAGTGGGGAGCGGCAAGCTTCAAGCGGCAAGAAAAAGCCAAAGCCTGCGCGGATTTGCTTTTTCTTGCAGCTTGAGGCTTGAGGCTTGAGGCTTATGGCTTAAAATTCGACCGTGACCGCCTGGGCAGCCCGGGTCGCTTTGGCCCGCGCCGCTTCGATCGACTCGTCACGCGCCAGGCATACGCCCATGCGACGTTGGCCATTGATTTCCGGCTTGCCGAACAGGCGGATGGCGGTATCGGGCTCGCTCAGGGCCGCACCCAGGTTGGCGAAGGTGGTCTGCTGTGACCGACCTTCAGGCAAGATTACCGCCGAAGCCGACGGACCGAACTGACGCACTACCGGGATCGGCAGACCCAGAATCGCGCGAGCATGTAAGGCGAATTGCGAGAGGTCCTGGGAAATCAGGGTCACCAGCCCGGTATCGTGGGGACGCGGCGAGACTTCGCTGAACCACACTTGGTCACCCTTGACGAACAGCTCCACGCCGAACAGACCACGACCGCCCAGGGCGTCAGTGACCGCCTGAGCCACGCGCTGGGACTCGGCCAGAGCCTTCGGGCTCATGGCCTGTGGCTGCCAGGATTCCTGATAGTCGCCCTTTTCCTGACGGTGACCGACCGGTGCGAGGAAGGTGGTGCCGCCTACATGACGCACGGTCAACAGGGTGATTTCGTATTCGAAATCGATGAAACCTTCGATGATCACCCGGCCTTTGCCGGCGCGGCCGCCTTCCTGGGCATAGTCCCAGGCCTTCTGCAGATCGGCATCGCTGCGCAGCAGGCTTTGCCCCTTGCCCGAGGAACTCATCACCGGCTTGACCACGCAGGGGTAGCCCAGGTCGGCGACGGCCTTGGCGTAGTCTTCGAAGGTATCGGCGAAATGGTAGGGCGAGGTCGGCAGGTCCAGCTCTTCGGCGGCCAGCCGGCGAATGCCCTCACGGTTCATGGTCAGCTGGGTGGCGCGGGCGGTGGGAACGACATTGAAGCCTTCGTTCTCCAGCTCGACCAGGGTCGCGGTGGCGATGGCTTCGATCTCAGGGACGATGTAGTGCGGCTTTTCGGCTTCGATCACCGCACGCAGGGCAACGCCATCGAGCATGTTGATGACGTGGCTGCGGTGCGCGACCTGCATGGCGGGGGCATTGGCGTAGCGGTCCACGGCGATGACTTCGACACCCAGACGCTGCAGCTCGATCACCACTTCCTTGCCCAGCTCGCCGCAGCCACACAGCAGTACACGGGTCGCGGTGGGCGACAATGGGGTTCCGATACGGGTCATTTCAGGTCCTCGAAGGCGTCCGGGGCTGCGCCGGATTGGCTGCTGCCCGCTGAAAAAGGACCGATATTCTACACCCGCCGAGGCATTCCGGGGCCGCTGCGCAACCCCGATCACATCACCCTGCGACGACCTCGCGTCGGGCGCGCCAGGCCATGGCCAGCCACACGGCAGTGACGCCGGCAAACTTGGACGCCAGAGCCGTACCGATCACTGCCGGGGTCAGGGCGCCGATCATGCCGAAGAAGATGAAGGTGTCCACCGGAATGCTCAGGGCCGAGCTGAGCCATAGACGGTCACGCAACGGCCGACGGGTGATGCTGAACACCAGCCAGTCGATCAGCTCGGAGACGAAGAACGCGGTCGCACTGGCCAGGGCAATGGCAGGCTCCGAGGTGACATAGGACAGCACCAACGCCGCCAGCATGGCCAACAACGCGCCATGACCATAGCGGGTCTGCACCATGTCGCGCAGGATGAACACCAGCCCACCCCAGGCGGACCAGATCACATCCAGGTGCGGAGCACTGGAAAAGGCGTAGTTGATCAGCACTACGCTACTGATATAGGCAATGAGATAGAACATGGGATCACACGTTGGGCAAGCGGCACAGAATACTTGATTTTCGGGTCAACTACAGCCCCGACCCGATGATCAAGCCTGACGCCACCGCCCGCCCGTGGCACAGCACCAGCACCTGACGGCGCTCGTCGTTGCTCATGCGCGACCAGCGGGTGATCTCGCTCACCGTGCGCTGGCAACCGACGCAGATGTCCTGCTCGTCCAGCGCACAGACATTGACGCACGGCGAGGCGACCGGGCGTTCGGCGTTCTGCATGTCAGTCATCCTGGGGGCCAGCTCGCGCGCGTAGCGCTCGGCATTATGGACATAATGTGCGGCGCTGGCTTCGAGCATGCGCTTCTGCGCCTCGGTCAACTCGCGTACCACCTTGCCTGGCGAACCCATGACCAGCGAGCCGTCGGGAATTTCCTTACCCTCAGGAATCAGTGCGTTGGCGCCGATGATGCAATGCTTGCCGATGCGCGCGCCATTGAGAATCACGGCATTGATACCGATCAGGCTGTGATCGCCCACCGTGCAGCCATGGAGCATCGCGTTATGGCCGACGGTCACGCCCTTGCCGAGGGTCAGCGGCGAGCCCATGTCGGTGTGCATCACCGTGCCATCCTGGACGTTGCTGCCTTCGCCGATGTCGATCAGTTCGTTGTCGCCGCGCAGCACCGCGCCGAACCAGACACTGGCCCCGGCCTGCAGGCGCACCTTGCCGATCAGGGTGGCATTGGGGGCGGCCCAACTGGTGGGATGGGTCTCGACCCGCAGGTCGCCCAGGCGGTATTTCATGTCTTGCTCCTCACGGTTGAAGGCAGATGGCGGGTTGGACCCCGCTCAGATCTGGGTATAGCGCTCAGGGGGCTGGTGCAGGCTGATGCCAGCGTCGAACAGCACATTGACCAGTTCGACGATCATGATCGCCGACAACCCCCAGATCTTGTACTCGCCGTAGCGGTAGGCCGGCACGTACCAACTGCGCCCTTGGTAGTCGATACGGTGGGTATGGTCGCGCGGGTCCTGGCGGAAAAACGCCAGCGGAACCGTGAACACGGCGGCGATCTCCGCGTCGTTGGCACGGTATTCGACATAATCGGGGATGATCCCGACGAATGGCGTCACTTTAAGGCCATGCAGGGAGATCACCGGGCTCAGCGGACCGATGACTTCCACCAGTCCCGGCGGCAGACCGATTTCCTCCTCGGCCTCGCGCAGGGCGGTGAACACCAGGTCCGGATCCTCCGGGTCGCGTCTACCACCGGGGAAGGCCACCTCGCCTCCATGGGTGGAAAGCCCTTTGGCCCGCAGGGTCAGCACCAGCTCGGGCTCTTCGCTACGCGTGATGGGCAAGAGCACCGCCGCCTCGGGGAAACGCCGGTCGGTTTCCAGTGACGTGGGGGTGTGATTGCTCATTCGGCGAAGAAGCTCGTCCAGCATTGCACTCTCTCGATTCCAAGGCCTGCCCTGCATGATGCACCAAAGCCGTGAAGCACCCAAGCCCCGCCAGCAGGCCGCTTGCGCAGCGCAGGGCCGGCACGCCAAGATAGCTGCAGATAAAGGGAAGAACAGCATGAAATTCTGCAGCGCGTGCGGCCAGGCGGTCATTCAGCGGATCCCCGAGGGCGACAGCCGCCTGCGGTATGTCTGCGAGCATTGCCATACCATTCATTACCAGAACCCCAACATCGTTGCTGGCGTGCTCCCCACCTGGGGCAGCCAAGTGCTCCTTTGTCGACGGGCGATCGAACCGCGCCGGGGGTTCTGGACGCTGCCCGCCGGGTTCATGGAGAACGGTGAAACCCTCGATGCGGCCGCCCGACGCGAAACCGTCGAGGAGGCCTGCGCCCGGGTCGGGCAGATGAGCCTGTACCAGTTGTTCGACCTGCCTCACATCGACCAGGTACATGTATTCTTCCGCGCCGAGCTGGCTGACCTGGATTTTGCCGTTGGCGTCGAGAGCCTGGAGGTGCGCTTGTTCGAGGAACATGAAATTCCCTGGAACGAGTTGGCTTTCCGCACCGTCGTACGGACACTAGAATGCTATTATCGCGACCGCATCGGGCAGCACTACCCCGTAGGCCATGAGTACCTGCCGCCGATGAACGTCTCGTCGTCCACCACTTAGCTCTCAGGGATACGGTTTCATGCGTTGGTTGCTTGCCCTTTTCTGCCTTTCCGTTGCATCGGTGTCCCAGGCCGCCTTCACCGAGACCATCATTCGCAAGCCTGTCGAACCGTCTGCGGTCGCCAACCAACCACTGATCGACAAGGTCCTGGTGATCAAGTCCGAGCGCCGCCTGCAACTGATCAGCCGTGGCGAGCCACTCAAGACCTACCGCATCTCCCTGGGCAAGCAACCCAAAGGCACCAAAGAGCGCGAAGGCGACAGCAAGACGCCCGAAGGCCTGTACTGGCTTGACTGGCGCAAGGTCAGTGACCGCTTCAACCTGGCCATGCACATTTCCTACCCGAACATCAGCGATGCCGCCCGCGCCCGCCGCGAGGGCGTGAGCCCAGGCGGCATGATCATGATCCATGGCACGCCGATCAACGAGGACTACCCGGAGTGGTACTTCCATACCCTGGACTGGACCGAAGGCTGCATCGCCATGCGCAACAATGACATGCGCGAGGTCTGGGACATGGTCAAGGACGGGACCTTGATCGAGATCCGTCCCTGATTCCTACAATTCGATTAACTTTGTAGGAAATTACACACATTAAACCCACCCCCACCTGACGCCCAGATGGGTACGGGACCGCATCCAAACGGTAAGTCGGATTCTTAGAATCCCCGCAAAAAAGCACATACGTGCAGCCATTGCGGGGCTTCTCCATGTCGACTTCCTTGCGTCGCTTCGCCAGGCCAATACTGGCCAGCCTGGCCCTTGCCTTGATGGTCCACCCAACTGCGTGGGCCAACGATCCCGCCACCTCGCAACTACGCGAGCAACAACGCACCCTGCAGCTTCAAGAACGCCGGCAGCGCCTCGAGCGATGGCAACGCCGTCGTCAGCCAGGCCCGGTACGGGTCGACCCTGCCCCACCTACTCGCGCAGATTCACACTGCTGGCCCACCGCCGGGTTACGCCTGAGCGGGAACCGAGTGCTATCGAACCAGCAGCTGGAAGCGGTCCTGCGTCCCCTGTGGCGCCCTTGCCTGAGCGTCGACGACGTCAACACGCTGCTCAGGGCCATCACCGACAGCTACGTCCAGGCAGGTTATCCGGCCAGCCGCCCTTACCTGGCGCATCGGCCCCAGGCCGGCAAGCCACTGGCTATCGTCATCGTCGAAGGCTTCGTCGAATCCATCGAACTGGCCGGTGCCGACCTGCCGCTTTCCTTGCGAGGCGCCTTTCCCGACCTGCTCGGTCAGCCCTTGTACCTGCCCGCACTCGAGCAAGGCCTGGACCAGCTCAATCGCCTGCGGGCCTACGACTTGAACGCCGACCTGCTACCGGGCGAGATCCAAAGTGGTACACGCGTGGTCATCCAGCCGCGCCGCACCGGTTCGCGCTGGCACCTGGACAGCCGCCTGGACAACCGTGGCAGTGACCTGACCGGTCGTCATCGCCTCAACCTTGGGTTGGGACTGGACAGCCCACTGGGCTTGAACGACGACCTACGCCTGGGCGTGGCCTCGACCGTGTTCGACGCCCCCGGCCAAAGCCAAGGTGTGAACCTCTATTACAGCGTGCCCTACGGCCCGTGGAGCCTGGCCGTGAACGCCAGCTGGATGCGTTATCGCGCTCCCCTGCCACAACGGCGTCAGGTCAGCACCGGCGAAAGCCATCTCCAGGGCCTGAGCGTGGAACGCCTGCTATGGCGCAACAGCCAAGGGATGTTGAGTGCGCTCGCCCGACTGGACCGCAAGCAACTGGTCAACCGCATTCAACACACGGCGATCGCGCAGCAAAGCCCGACGCTGACCACCTTCGAGGCCGGCCTCAACCTGCTGTGGCTCGAAGGGGGACTGTGGAACGCCTATGTGGGCGTGTCCCAGAACCTGGACTGGTTTGGCGCCGAGCATTCACTGCTGCCCTCGGAAAGGGCTGCGCAAACGCATTGGCGCAAGTACCGGGCCAGCTTCGTGCATTTGCGCCAGGGGCCTGCGCAATGGCCCTGGCGTTGGCAGAGCGAGTTGAACCTTCAGTACAGCGAGCAACCGCTTGCGGCCATCGAGCAATTGCTGCTTAGCGACGACGCCGCCGTTCGCGGCTGGCGTCAGGACACGGTCGCCGGTGCCAGCGGCGCGGTCTGGCGCAACACCTTCAGCCAGCCCCTGCCCTTCTCCCGGACATTGGAGATACGCCCTCACCTGGGCCTGGACCTGGGCTGGACCCGCTTCACTCCCGCCAGCGCTCCCCAACGGATCGCAGGGGGCGCCCTGGGTGTAGTGCTAGGGCCTCCCGCCAATCACCTGCGCCTGGACTATCAACGAGCCCTGTACGCCAGCGAACGCAACCGCCGCTCGCTGGAACCTGGCCTCTGGGTCCTGGAGTGGACCCTGAGTCTCTGATCACACAACAAAAGAGAAAAAACAGTGACCCTTACTACCCACCCCCACTCGGTGAGCCCGGATGTCTTGCGCTGGGCCATTTTCATCGCCCTGGTGACATGCTCCTGCGCCGTGGCCGCAGATGGCCTGCAACCAACCACCGGGCCCGGCGGTACGCCGGTCGTCAACAATAACCACGGCGTACCGGTGATCGACATCGTCGCCCCTAACGCCCGCGGCCTGTCCCACAATCAGTTCCTCGACTACAACGTCGCCAAGCCCGGCGTGGTGCTCAACAACGCCTTGCGGCCTGGCCAATCACAACTGGTCGGTGCCCTGAACGCCAATCCACAATTCCAGGGCCAGGCCGCGTCGACCATCCTCAACGAAGTCGTCAGCCGCAACGCCTCGCTGATCGAGGGACCGCAGGAGATTTTCGGTCGCGCCGCCGACTACATCCTGGCCAACCCCAACGGCATCACCCTCAATGGCGGCAGCTTCATCAACACCACACGTGCCGGACTGCTGGTCGGCACGCCGGACATCCAGGATCAACAGATCCGCTTTCTCGATACCCTGAACGCCAGCGGTACCCTGCAGGTGCTCGAAGGCGGACAATCCAACCGCGAGGCGGCGCTGGAGCTGATCGCCCCACGCATCGATCAGCACGGGGCGCTCGAAGCCCGCACAGATCTGAACCTGACTGTCGGGCGAAATCGCATCGATGCCCAGGACGGGCAAATCATTCAGCACCTGCCCAGCGCCCCGGCCAGCATCGATGCCAGCCTGTTCGGCGCCATGCGTGCCGGGCGCATCCGGGTGGTAAGCACTGCCGAAGGTGCAGGTGTACGCGTGGGCACTTCCCCATTGAGCGCGGATAATGGCATCAGCGTCCGTTCTTCAGGCACCCTGCACGTCAGCGGCACCGCCGATGAACGTGCGCGTCTGCGCACCGAGCAGGGTGAACTGGCGTTGACCGCAGCTGGCGACCTGACGCTCGACGCCGTCGAGGCCAAAGCCGGGCGTATCGAATTCACCGCCGGCAACAAATTGACCCTGGACGCCAAGACTCGGGAAAGCCTCCAGCGCGATCACGAACAATGGAACAACAAGTTCCTCTTCGTCACCACCGAGACCTACAACCGCGAGCGCACCACCACCGACCGTCAGCAACAAGGGACACTGCTGCACGCCGACGAAGGGATCGCACTGCAATCAGGCGATGACATGCGCCTGGTGGCGGCGGACCTTCGAACCCGAGGCGAGCTGAGGCTCGACAGCGCGGCCAAGCTCGATGTCGAAGCCGGCATCGACAGTCAACGGATCGAAGAACAGGTGCGCCACCGCAAGCACCTGTGGCGCGGCGACAGCGATACCGACCGCTACAAGGAAACCGCCAACGCCAGCCAGCTGGAAGGCGGACGCATCGTGATGACCGCCGGCGATACGCTCAAGGTGCAGGGCAGCCGCCTGCAAAGCCAGGGCGACACCCTATTCAAGGCCGGTCAGGTGAGCGTGACCACGACCACCCTGCAGGACACAGGCACACAACGCGACTATCGGGGCGATCTGGTCTCCGGAGCCTTCTTCGGTTCACGCGATGGCAACGAACGCCAGGGTCAGACGGTGGCCGGCAGCGAGCTCAAGGTAGGAGGCGATCTCGACATCATCGCCGATCAGGTCACGGTCAAGGGCAGTACCTTGAGCAGCCAGGGCGATTCGGTCCTGTTCAGCGAAAAGGGCCTGCTGGCCATCAAGGCCGATCGCAACCGCATCACCACGACCGAGCACGAGCGCGACAGCAAGCTGTTTGGCCTGTTCGGTAGCGACCAGACACGCTCCACGCGCCAGGAGCAAGCAATCGTCAGCGACCTGAACGCCACCAGCGACCTGCGCCTGGCCAGTGCTGAAGAGATGCGCCTGATCGGCGCCAAGGCCACGGCAGGCAAAACGCTGCAGGTGCAGGCCAAGGGCGACCTGCTGATCGCCAGCGCGCAAGCCCAGACCCACAGCGAAACCCAGCAGGTACAGCGCGGGCTGAAAGCCAGCGCCCGCCAGACCCAGGATGCCCAGGACGGTAAGGCGGATTCGCGCCAGTTCGAAGCGAGCCTGGGGTACCAGGTCACCAACACCCAACAGCAGGCCGATCAGACGATGCAGACACCCAGTGAACTCAAAGGGGCAACGGTAAGCCTCGACAGCGGCGCTCACCTACAGGTCGATGGCTCCAGGGCCCAGGCCACCGCCGGCACGCTCACCGCCCAGGGCGCGAAAATCTCCCTCGGCGCAACGCACGATACCGTCCGATCGACCACCGAAAAGACCCGCAGCGAAGGAGGCCTCACAGTCTCGGGTGGCATCGACCGGCTGGGCAGCGCCACGACAGGCCAGCGTCACCAGAACACCACCGTCGAAAACGACAGCACGGCCGTGCGCAGCGAACTGCTGGCCAAGGGCGATCTGACGCTCTCTACCGCAAACCTTGCCAGCGACGCGGCCCGGGTGGAGGCAGGCGGGACCTTGCAGGTCAACGCACGGCAGATCGACAACCGGGCCGTTGAAGACCTCAAAGAGCGCAAGCAGGATGCCACCGACTGGCGCGCCGGCCTTGGCGCCAGCCTGGAATACCGCGACCTGACCCGGCCCATCGAGCGCCTGGTCCAAGGCGAGGAGGCTGCGCGCTTCCAACAAGCCTCGGTCGAGGATGCCCTGGCCGCCCCCAGCATCGGCGGCGACCTGACTGTCGAGCACATCAAGCGCTTGGAAAACCAGCGACGAGGATATGCACAGGTCAGCGAATTCACCGGTGCCTCGGTCCAGGTCAAGGCCGACCGGATCGAGGACCAAGGCACTCAATGGCGAGCCACTGCCGGCACGCTGAAGATCGACGCCGGGCGCCATCAACTGAAAGCGGCCAGCGATTCCCAGTCCGACACCCTCCAGCGCCTGGATGCCGGGGGCGACCTACGCGTGGACACCAGTACCGGGCAGGACATCAATGGCCGCGGCGCAGGTAAGGGAGGCTCTGTGGATAAAACGCAAACCCAGCTCACCGCACGCCCTGGCGGGCTGTTCGGCCAACAAGGCGTCCAGATCCAGCTCGCAGGCCCGGGCCTCTATGAAGGCACGCGCGTCGATGCAGGCAACGGCGCCTTCAGCGCCCAGAGTACCGGCAGCTTGACCTTTGCCGCCGCCACCGACAGCACATCCGAGCAATCGCTCCAGCTCACCGGCAACGCCTGGCTCAAGGGCGGCAATCGCCCCGGCAGCACAGGCCTTGAGGGGCGTGGCTATCTTGACCGCGAGCGCGAGCAACGCCAATCGGGCAACGCCCACGTCGCGCAGATCGACGCCAAAGGCGACGTCATCCTCAAAAGCGGCGGCGACCTGCTGCTCGAAGGCACCCGTATCGGCAGCCGGGAGGCGCCCACAGGCGAGGTCCGCCTGGACAGCGATGGCTTGCTGCAGATCAAGGCCGCCCGCAATACCCAAACGGCCAGTGGCGGCAAGATCGGTGGAGGCCTGGAACTGGCCGCCAAGACGGGTAACAGCAAGGGGGGCGCCCTGGGCGGCCACTTCACCCATGCAAAACTGGATGAAGACGCCAACCAAGCGGTCGACGCGCGCATCGACACCCGCGCAGAAGTGCATTTGAGCAGCCGCGCCCGCGAGGACGTCGCCCTGCACGCGCAAGGTCTGCACGTCTCGGCCACGCGGCTCGATCTGCAGACGCCCAATGGCGGCCTGCTGCTAGAGGCTTCAGGCAACCAGGACAAGCGCAGTAACCTGGACATCACCGGCGGCGCCGGCCTGACCCTCAGCCGAGGCGAACTCGACAGCCGCGGCCTGTATGGCCGGTTCAAGCTCGACCTCGATAAACGCGACAACCAGACCTGGAATGCCAACACCCTACGCGCAGACCACATCAACCTGTACACCCAGGGCGATGCCCGCTTCGAAGGTACCAGCCTGGGGGCCGGACGTATCCAGGGTTCGGTTGGCGGCGACCTGTTGCTGGCCAGTCGCAAGGACCGCATCGATACCCTGACCGTCGGGGTAGATGCGCGCTTGAGCCAAGAGAAGAACCCACAAAGCTATACCAACGCGGCCAAAGCCCTGGCGGGCCCGGCATCAGGCAAAGTCGGCAATAAGACCAGCTCCGCCCTGAGCCAGGCCGAGCCCGGCTTGTCCCCTACCTTCAAGCTGGACCTGTCCCATCTACAGCGCGACACCGTGGCCCATCAAGCCACCTTCAAGGGCACCGACGGCATCGCCCTCAAGGTCGGTGGCGATGCGAAGCTGGTGGGTGCGCGCTTGCTGTCGGCAAACGGCTCTGTCGAGCTGGATGCAGCCTCCGTCACCCGCCAAACCCTCTCGGGCACCGACTACCGTCGAGATGTCTCGATCGACGCGTCCAACTCGCCGGTCGACCTGGGGACAGCCATCGCCGAGCTGGCCAAGGACAAAGGCGCGGCCGAGGGCGACAACCCACTGGATCTGGGCCTGGTACGCACCAGTGGACACAACCGCACGGAGCAATGGGCCTCGCACATCGAGCAGAAGCGCCGCTAGGCCAACCGTGGCACGAGCAGGCATGCCTGCTCGTTTTCGAGGGCAAGGCCATCCATCACACATCCTGAAAACCAATCCTGGCCGTGACGAACGGGTTTCGGCGACCCTTTCATGGTTTTGCCAAAAAATCGTCATACTTTGCGTTCAAAGTCGCGGTCTTCCTTCCACTCAGCAACGCAAGGACACCCTGATGAGTCGAGAAAGCGGCGATAACCTTGATCGCAACTCCAGCGGCAACCTGCCCATGGCCAGTGTCATGGATGCCTACCTGAGCCGGCGCAGCGTCATGCGCGGCAGCTTGGGGGCGGCCATCGCGCTGATCGCAGGGGCAGGCCTGACCGGCTGCCTGAGCAGTGGCGCCAACCAAGGCACGCCCGCTCCGGCCCGTCCCGCCACTCCCAGGCCCAGACTGGGGTTCCAGTCGATCCCCGGCTCGCGTACCGATGGCTGCGCCGTGGCCGCCGGCTACAGCGCCTATGTACTGGCGCCCTGGGGCACACCGTTGAACAGCAAGGCCAGCCCCTGGAAAGCCGACGGCAGTAACACATCCACAGATCAGGCCAACGCCATGGGCATGCACCACGACGGCATGCACTTCTTTCCCATCGGTGGCAGTTCCGACGATGGCCTGCTGGCAATCAACTTCGAATACATCGACCCTGCCGCGCTGCACCCGAACGGCCCGACCACCTCTGCCAATGGCAAGCGCCCGGCCGAAGAAGTGCGCAAGGAAATCAACGCCCACGGCGCCGGCGTGGTTCGCCTGCGCAAACTCAACGGGCGCTGGCAGGTGGTCGACAATGACCCGCTCAGCCGCCGCTTCACCACCGCCTCGCTGATGGAGATCGCCGGCCCTCTGCGCGGCAGCGAGCACGTCAAGACCCGATTCTCGCCCACCGGCACCCAGTGCCGTGGCACCAACAACAACTGCGGTAACGGCTATACACCCTGGGGCACTTACCTCACGTGCGAGGAGAACTGGCCCGGCATCTTCGTCAACAAGGGCACCCGCCCTGCCGACCAAGTGCGCATCGGCGTGGCCACCTCGAGCGGCCAGTACGGCTGGGAGAGCGCCGCAGGTGACCGCAGCGAAGCCAACGACGAGTTCGCCCGCTTCGACATCACCCCTCGCGGCGCCAGTGCCACCGAGGACTACCGCAACGAAGCCAGCACTTACGGCTACATCGTCGAGATCGACCCGTACGACGCCCGCACGCGCGCCGTCAAACGCACCGCGCTGGGCCGGTTCCGCCACGAGGGCTGCTGTCCTGGCCTGGCGGTAGCCGGCAAGCCGCTGGTCTGGTACATGGGCGACGACTCCAACAATGAATACCTGTACAAGTTCGTCTCTGACGCTGTCTGGGACCCTGCCGACGCCAACCCGAGCGATCGACTGGCCACCGGCGCCAAGTACCTGGACCACGGCAAGCTCTACGTGGCGCGCTTCGATGCTGACGGCACCGGCCACTGGCTGTTGCTCGCCCCCGGCACAGCCACCACCGGCGGCAGCACCTTGGGTGCGCTGTACGGCGACCTGGCCGGGATCATTCTCAATACCCGGGGTGCTGGCGATGCCGTGGGCGCAACGCCCATGGACCGCCCGGAGTGGACGGCGGTCAATCCCCTCAATGGTGACGCCTATGTCACCCTGACCAACAACAGCGAACGCACACCGGCCAAGGTCGATGCGGCCAACCCACGCGGCCCGAACCGCCACGGCCACATCATCCGTTGGCACGACAGCGACGATCAGCGCAGCTTCACCTGGGACATCTTCGTCTTTGGCGCCAATGCCGATGGCGGTGCCGACATCAATCGTTCGGGCCTGACCGAACTGAACCAGTTCGCCAGCCCCGATGGAATGAGTTTCGATAGCCGCGGTGTGCTGTGGTTCGAGACCGACAACAGCGAATCGAGCGTGACTCGCTATACCAACGACCAGTTGCTCGCGGTGATCCCTACCGATCTGGTGGACGCAAACGGCAGGCAAGTGCCGATCGATGCCCGCAACCAGGCAGACTTGCGCCGCTTCTTCGTCGGGCCGAACGGCTGCGAAGTGACTGGCATCACCTTCACTCCCGACAACAAGACGTTGTTCGTCAACATCCAGCATCCGGCCAACTGGCCCCGCAGTGACATCGCTACCGACGCCACCCCCACGGGCAGCCGCGTGCGACCTCGGTCGTCGACCGTGGTGATTCAACGCAAGGATGGAGGAGAGATCGGCATCGGCTGATGCCTGTAGAAAGGGCCGCTACGCGTCCCATCGCAAGCGTCGAGCGCGCTGCGATGGGCTGCATAGCGGCCCCTGGGATATCACACGAACGGGATCAGAACTCGGCGAGCCGCCAGACCTCGTAGGCTGGCGTCTCGTACGGGTGGCTCGCCTTGAGCGCGGCGACGACTTGGGCGATCAACTCATCCGCCACCACCAGCTCGACCTTCCACTCCTCCACCTGCTCGACCTGACCGGTCTGCCCGAGGTACGGCTGGCTGCCGTCCAACGGGCGGAACTGGCCCAGGCCCTGCGTCTGCCAGGCACAGTGGTCATAGTCGCCGATGCGTCCGCCGCCTGCGGCGAACACAGCGGCCTTGACCACTTCCACATGGCTCGGCGGCACGAAGAAGGCGAGCTTGTACACGTTTAGTTCACCCAGACGCGCGCATTGCGGAACATGCGCATCCAGGCGCCGTCTTCCTGCCACTCGTCCGGACGCCAGGAGTTCTGCACGGCACGGAATACACGCTCAGGGTGCGGCATCATGATGGTCACGCGACCGTCGCGGCTGGTGAGGCCGGTGATGCCACGCGGCGAGCCGTTCGGGTTGGCCGGGTAGGCCTCGGTGACCTTGCCGTGGTTGTCGACAAAGCGCAGGGCCACGCAACCGGACAGGTCCGCTTCCAACAGGGCTTCCTCGCTGGCGAACTCGGCATGGCCTTCACCGTGGGCGATGGCGATCGGCATGTGCGAACCGGCCATGCCCTGCAGGAAGATCGAGTTGGACTTCTGCACCTCGACCATCGCCACCCGCGCCTCGAACTGCTCCGAACGGTTGCGCACGAAGTGCGGCCAGTACTCGGTGCCCGGGATGAGTTCGTGCAGGTTGGACATCATCTGGCAACCATTGCACACGCCCAGGGCGAAGCTGTCGTTACGCTCGAAGAACGCCTGGAAGGCTTCACGGGCACGGCTGTTGAACAGCGCCGACTTGGCCCAGCCTTCACCGGCGCCCAACACGTCACCGTAGGAGAAGCCACCACAGGCCACCAGGCCCTTGAACTCGGCGAAGTCGACACGACCGGCGAGAATGTCGCTCATGTGCACATCGATGGCGGCAAAGCCTGCGCGGTCGAAGGCGGCAGCCATCTCGACCTGGCCGTTGACGCCCTGCTCGCGCAGGATGGCCACTTGCGGGCGCACGCCCTTCTTGATGTACGGCGCTGCGATGTCGTCGTTGACGTCGAAGCCCAGCTTGACCGACAGGCCTGGGTTTTCTTCTTCCAGCAGGACGTCGTATTCCTGGTCGGCGCAATCGGCGTTGTCACGCAGGCGCTGGATCTGGTAGCTGGTCTCGGCCCACTGGCGCTGCAGCAGACGACGCTGGTCGTCGAACAGCACTTCGCCATTGAGGCTGATGGACACTTCGCCGTTGTTGACCGGCTTACCGATCACCGCGACGCAGTCGCCCAGGCCAGCGGCGCTGAACTGTGCCAGCACGTCCGGGGTGGCGTCCTGGCGAACCTGGATGACCGCGCCCAGCTCTTCGTTGAAGAGAATGGCCGGTACGTCGCCTTTGCTGTCGGTCAGCGGATCGAGTTGCAGGTCCAGACCGCAGTGGCCAGCGAAGGCCATCTCCAGCACGGTGGTCAGCAGGCCGCCGTCGGAACGGTCGTGGTAGGCCAGCAGGTGGCCGTCGGCGTTCAGGCCCTGAACCACTGCGAAGAAGGCCTTGAGATCCTCTGGGTCGTCGACGTCCGGTGCCTGGGCGCCGAGCTTGCCGAAGGTCTGGGCCAGGATCGAGGCGCCCATGCGGTTCTTGCCGCGGCCCAGGTCGATCAGGATCAGGTCGGTCTCGCCCTTGTCCATGCGCAGTTGCGGCGTCAGGGTGTCACGGATGTCGACCACCGGTGCGAAGCCGCTGACGATCAGCGACATCGGTGCGGTGACGCTCTTCTCGACGCCGTCCTCGCTCCATTTGGTCTTCATCGACATGGAGTCCTTGCCCACCGGAATGGTCAGGCCCAGCTCAGGGCACAGCTCCATGCCGACGGCCTTGACGGTGTCGTACAGGCGGGCGTCTTCACCCGGGTGCCCAGCCGCGGACATCCAGTTGGCCGACAGTTTGATGTCGGAGAGTTTCTCGATACGGGCACCGGCCAGGTTGGTCAGTACTTCGCCGATGGCCATACGGCCAGAGGCTGGGGCATCGAGCAGGGCCAGCGGGGTGCGCTCGCCCATGGCCATGGCTTCGCCGGTGTAGACGTCGAAGCTGGTGGCGGTGACGGCGCAGTCGGCCACCGGGACCTGCCACGGGCCGACCATCTGATCGCGGGCGACCAGGCCGGTGATGGTGCGGTCGCCGATGGTGATCAGGAAGCTCTTGCTGGCAACGGCCGGGTGGTGCAGGACGCGCTCGACGGCGTTGTCCAGGTCCAGCGTGCTCGGGTCGAAGTCATCGCCCAGCTCGGCTTCACGGGTGACCGAGCGGTGCATGCGCGGCGGCTTGCCGAGCAGCACATCCAGCGGCATGTCCACCGGGGTGTTGTCGAAATGGCTGTCGGTGACGGTGAGGTGTTTCTCCTCGGTGGCTTCGCCGACCACGGCGAACGGGCAGCGCTCGCGCTCGCAGATGGCCTTGAAGCGCTCGAAGTCCTCGGCGCTGACCGCAAGCACGTAACGTTCCTGGGACTCGTTGCTCCAGATCTCGTGCGGGGCCATGCCCGGCTCGTCGTTGGGCACGTTGCGCAGTTCGAAACGCCCACCGCGACCACCGTCGTTGACCAGTTCAGGGAAGGCGTTGGAAATACCACCGGCGCCGACGTCATGGATGAAGGCGATCGGGTTCTTGTCGCCCAGTTGCCAGCAGCGGTCGATGACCTCCTGGCAACGGCGTTCCATTTCCGGGTTTTCGCGCTGTACCGAGGCGAAGTCCAGGTCGGCGGAGCTGGCGCCGGTGGCAACCGACGAAGCCGCGCCGCCACCCAGGCCGATCAGCATGGCCGGGCCGCCGAGCACGATCAGCTTGGCGCCGACAGTGATTTCGCCCTTCTGCACGTGGTCTTCACGGATGTTGCCCATACCGCCGGCGAGCATGATCGGCTTGTGGTAGCCGCGCACTTCTTCACCGCGCGGGGTGTCGATGGCTTGCTCGAAGGTACGGAAGTAGCCGGTCAGGGCCGGACGGCCGAACTCGTTGTTGAATGCGGCGCCGCCCAGGGGGCCTTCGACCATGATGTCGAGAGCGTCGACGATACGGCCCGGCTTGCCATAGGCCTGCTCCCACGGCTGTTCGAAGCCAGGGATGCGCAGGTTGGAAACGGTGAAGCCGGTCAGGCCGGCCTTGGGCTTGGCCCCACGACCGGTGGCGCCTTCGTCGCGGATCTCGCCGCCGGAGCCGGTGGAGGCGCCGGAGAACGGGGCGATGGCGGTCGGGTGGTTGTGGGTCTCGACCTTCATCAGGATATGCACCGGCTCCTGGACCGCGCCGTACTGGCGGGTTTCAGGATTCGGGAAGAAGCGGCCCGCCACGTGGCCGACGATGACCGAGGCGTTGTCCTTGTACGCGGACAGCACGCCTTCGCTGTGCATCTGGTAGGTGTTCTTGATCATGCCGAACAGGCTCTTTTCCTGAGCCTGGCCGTCGATGTCCCAACTGGCGTTGAAGATCTTGTGGCGGCAGTGTTCGGAGTTGGCCTGGGCGAACATCATCAGCTCGATGTCGTTCGGGTTGCGCTTGAGGCCCTGGAAGGCATTGACCAGGTAGTCGATCTCGTCTTCGGCCAGGGCCAGGCCCAGGTCGACGTTGGCCTGGGCCAGTGCGGCACGGCCACCGCCGAGAATGTCCACGGAGGTCATCGGCTTGGGCTGGGCGTGGCTGAACAGGTCCGCTGCGTCCTCCAGACGGGCCAGCACGCGCTGGGTCATGCGGTCGTGCAGCTCGGCGGCGATCAGCGCGACGTCGGCATCGGACAGCTCCCCGGCGACGTAGTAGGCGATACCGCGCTCCAGGCGCTGGATGCTCTGCAGGCCGCAGTTATGGGCGATGTCACTGGCCTTGCTGGCCCAGGGCGAGATGGTGCCCAGGCGCGGGACCACCAGGAACAGGCGACCGGCCGGCTCCTGGACCGGAACGCTCGGACCGTACTTGAGCAGACGCCCCAGCACCTGCTGCTGGTCGGCGGTCAGCTCGCCATCGACATCGGCGAAGTGGGCGAATTCGGCATACAAACCAGTAACAGCGGGGACTTTCTGGCTCAGTTGCTCGAGTAACTTACCGTGGCGGAAGGCAGAAAGGGCAGGAGCGCCGCGCAGGATCAACATCGTCGGGACAGCCTCAGGAAGGGGTGTGCTTAGAGGCCGTGCATTCTAGCCTAATTCGCAGACTTTCGGCACCCGCTCTAAGCCAATGCTGCCGGGCGGCGGAACCGGACTTCGGGGTCAGAAATATCGCTTCAAGCGGCAAGCCTCAAGCGCAAAGAAAATGCAGGCCGCCACGGTCCGCTTTTCGCTTATCGCTTGCCGTCTGAATCAGCTAGCAGACCTGCCAACCATTGTCGAGATATGGCGGGACCGGTCCTTTGCGTATACTGCAACCTATGTTCGCCCTCACTGCTTTGCGCCAGCGCTGCGCCAGATGGCTCTTCGCAACCGGACTCTTCCTGCTGCTCGGTGCCTGTGTTGAAAAACCCAGCACCCTCGAGCGCGTCAAGGAGGACGGCGTGCTGCGCGTGATAACCCGCAACAGCCCCGCCACCTATTTCCAGGACCGCAACGGTGAAACCGGTTTCGAGTACGAACTGGTCAAGCGTTTTGCCGACGAACTGGGCGTGAAACTCGAGATCGAGACCGCCGACAGCCTCGATGAACTGTTCGACCAGCTGGGCAAGCCCTCCGGCCCGGTGCTGGCCGCCGCCGGACTGGTCAGCAGCGAAAAACGCACGGCCCAGGCAAGGTTCTCCCACCCTTACCTTGAGGTGACCCCGCAGGTCATCTACCGCAACGGCCGCTCACGCCCCACCAACGTCAAGGGGCTCATCGGCAAGAAGATCATGGTGCTCAAGGGCAGCAGCCACGCCGATCAACTGGCCGAACTGAAAAAGCAGAATCCTGCCCTGGTATACGAAGAGTCCGACGCGGTCGAGGTCGTTGATCTACTGCGCATGGTCGATGAAGGCCAGATCGACCTGACCTTGGTGGATTCCAACGAACTGGCCATGAACCAGGTCTACTTCCCCAACGTCCGAGTGGCCTTCGACCTGGGGGATTCCCGCGATCAACGCTGGGCGGTTGCCGCCGGCGAAGACAACAGCCTGCTCAACGAGGTCAACGAGTTTCTCGACAAGTCGCAGAAGAACGGCACCCTTCAGCGCCTGAAGGATCGCTACTACGGCCATGTCGACGTGCTCGGCTATGTCGGGGCCTACACCTTCGCTCAACACTTGCAGCAGCGCTTGCCCAAGTACGAGAAGCATTTTCGCACCACCGCCAAGGCCGAGCAGGTGGACTGGCGCCTGCTGGCGGCGATCGGTTACCAGGAATCGATGTGGCAGCCGGAGGTTACCTCCAAGACCGGCGTGCGCGGCTTGATGATGCTGACCCAACGCACCGCCCAGGCCATGGGCGTGTCCAATCGCCTGGACCCGAAACAGAGCATCCAGGGCGGCGCCAAATATTTCATGCTCGTCAAGGACCAGCTCGACGAGAGCATCAAGGAACCGGATCGCACCTGGTTCGCCCTGGCCGCCTACAACGTCGGCAGCGGCCACCTGGAAGACGCACGCATGCTAGCCAAACGAGAAGGCCTGAATCCGAACAAGTGGCTGGACGTGAAGAAAATGCTGCCGCGCCTGTCGCAGAAGCAGTGGTACCGCAAGACCCGCTACGGCTATGCCCGCGGCGGCGAACCGGTGCACTTCGTGGCCAACATCCGCCGTTACTACGACATCCTTACCTGGGTGACCCAGCCGCAGCTCGAGGGGCAGGTGGCCGAAGGCAACCTGCACGTGCCGGGGGTCAACAAGGACAAGCCGGCCGAACAGCCCTCGCCGATGTGACGCACAGGCGTTGCTAGCACTTGGCCCGCCGTGCCTTGAAGAAATCGCTCAGAATCTGCCCGCACGCCTCGGCCAATACCCCTCCCTCGAACATCACCCGATGATTCAAAAAGCCCTGGGTGAAGAACTGCCCCTGGCTCTGCACGATCCCGGCCTTGGGCTCCAACGCGCCATAAACCACCCGCGCAATGCGCGAATGCACGATCAGCCCGGCGCACATGCTGCACGGCTCCAGTGTCACGTACAGCGTACTGCCGGGCAGTCGGTAGTTGCTGGCGGCCTGCGCGGCCGCACGGATAGCTACCATCTCGGCGTGCGCACTGGGATCGCTGTCGGTGATAGGACGGTTGAAGCCCTGTCCGATGACCTGGCCATGCTGCACCAGCACCGCGCCAACCGGCACCTCGCCCATGGCCGCCCCCTGTGCGGCGAGTTCCAGGGCTAATTGCATGAATTCCTGATCGCGGCTGCGATCGATGATCTGCGGACGCATCAGACCACCGCTATCGCGGCCATAAGGCCGGTTTCCATGTGGTCGATCACATGGCAATGGAACATCCAGGTACCAGGGTTATCAGCCACCAGCGCTACCTGGGCGCGCTCGTTCTTGCCCAGCAAATAGGTATCGGTGAACCAAGGTTCGACGATCTTGCGGCGATTGGACGCAATTACCTTGAAACTCATGCCATGCAAATGAATGGGATGCTGGTACTGGGTCATGTTTTTCAATTCGAAGATGTAACTCTTGCCCTTCTTTAGCGTGGCGATCGGGCGATCGGCGCAGGTCTTGTCGGTGATGTCCCAGGCCTGACCGTTGATCTGCCACAAGCTCGGTGGACGACCGTTGTCGGTATCCACCGACACCTTGCCGGCCCATTCGAAATTGAAGTTGAGCTTTTGCGCATTCTCCAAGTCCGGCTCGGCGATCGGGTTGGCCGGTAGCGCCTTGGGCCAATCCCCCGGCGCCTGGTCGCTGGCCACCGAACGCAGGGTCCCCAAGCGCACGAAGCCGTCACGCAGAGAAATCTCCTCGCCTGCCTCGGGGATGCGGATCGCCAGGCAAATGCGCATGCCTGGGCCGAGCCAGTAATCCTCTTCCAATACGCGCGGAGTGACGGGATTGCCATCGAGCGCGTACACCCGCGCCTCGCAGTTGCCCTTGAGGTTGATGCGGTAGGTCCAGGTGTTGTCCAGGTTCAACAGACGCACCCGCACCACCTGGCCTGCCGGCAGCTCGGTGACCGCGTCCGCCTGGCCGTTGATGGTGATCAGGCGCCCAGCCGTACCGTTGCGCGCGGCTTCGCGAGGGATACTGAACGGCAGCCAGCCCCCCTGTTCGTCCACGTGCCAGTTCTTCAGGCTCAAGGTCCGCTCATGCAGGAAACCGGTAGGCTCGCGCTCCTCGACGATCAACGGACCGACCAGGCCACGCCCCAGCTCTTCGGAACTGCTGACGTGGGGGTGGTACCAGTAGCTGCCAGCATCGGGCACACGGAACTTGTAGTCGAAGAACTCGCCCGGCTTGACTGGCAATTGCGAAACGTAGGGCACCCCGTCCATTTCCAGCGGCAGACGGATGCCATGCCAATGGATGGTCGTTTCCACGGGCAGGTGATTGATGAAGCGCACCCGCAACCAGGTGCCCTGACGGACACGCAGTTCAGTACCTGGCGCCGAGGGGCCAAAGGCCCAGGCCTGGGTTTTGAACCCCGGCACCAGCTCCACGTCCAGCGGGGCAGCGATCAGTTCATAATCGTGCCCGGCGTTCTCGTCCTCGACTTTGCCCAACCAGTAACGCGCCGCGCCTCCGGCGCCCAAGCCAACCACGGCAAGGCCGGTCAGGCCCTTGAGCATTTGTCGACGGGTAAAGGACATCGGTGCGGGTACCTCGTTTCTGCGCAATCAGTCTGCCAGCAGTGCTGGCAATGAAGGGCGAATACGATACACCTGCATTTGCGAAAGATTAAGTGAAGTCTTGAGCGGGCGACTGGATCACCTTGTCGCAGCGGGAGCGCGCAGAAGGCCTGACTCCCCATAACCCTCTACGCGCCTCGCTATCAATTGCCCGCCTGACCCACCGTCGCACTCCAGGAATTCTCCGCTCCTGCCCGGATTTTCAACCGCCGCCCAAAGGGGGCATAGAAATCAACGGCAGCATCTCGAAATTCGAGATACGCCAGAGAACGCATCCCCGCCTTGGGCTTCAACACATCGTCAAGCAGGTCCGCGTAATCTGGACGTGCGCGCTTAAGTGTGTCGAGGAACATCTGAGGACCACTGATTGCAAAGATCTTGCGCATATAGGGATTGGTCCCGTCAGCGTTTAGCCCGCGGGAACTTTCCAGCTCCCGCAGTGCGTCGATCTCATTGATCCAACGACGATAGGCCGCCTGCTGGATCTCCTGCAGGACCGGATTACCGGCGTGACTTGCAAAATGGCTGTTACCTGGGCCGTAAAAGCCCATTCTTGGTGACGAGACTGCCCCACCGGTCAATACATCATCCGGCCCCGCATAGAGTTCAGCGTCTTCGAACGCCCCGACCATGACGTCATCACAATCCATGTAGAGACCGCCGTATTCGTGAATCAGGCGATACCTCAAGATATCCGAAGCGGCCGCCAGATTTTGTCCGGTGCCACTGCGAAAGTAACGATAAGGCACCACGGTTTCATTATCGGTAAGAAACTTGAAGAAAAACGGCTCGTCCCTCAGCTCTGAAACCACCATGTTGGGGAACTCGGCGAACGCCTGTTTCAACCGATCCAGTTCACCCGTGAACGCGGCATTATCGACGTCCAGATGCAGCGTGAACTTCAAGCCAGGATTGGCACGAATGTTCGTCTTCATCGTTTCAATCAATTCTCCCCTGGGCCCTCGCTCACCAAGCCAAATCTGGTGAACTTCCCGGTTGATCGCACGGGCCTCCTGCGAGACGCCCGGAATACGAGGAAACGTGTAGATCTCATAACGCACGCCGAACCGAAGCGATGCCCGAGCCGCAAGAAACGACTTCACACTGCCTTGCTTCCAGACACCCTTATTGTTCAGCCAGTGGATCTTTCCATCATAAGATTTCCATCCCCCGATATCGGCATCGAAAGTGACGCGCGTGCCCTCGGCGGAGTTCATCGCGTAATACGTGTCTATCTGTTGTTCTTCTTCGAACGCCGGGCGCACCTCGATACCATCCAGGGGCACTTCGATCTGTACGGGAGGATGTGCACGAACCAGGGTAATGCCCGGTTTGACACGCTCCGGCAACGGCTCAGCCTGCGCTGTCACCTCGATGAAACTCTCACCACCGCGCAGGCCAGGTTTGACATCGATATCGGAATAAAACCCCTTCAACCGTTTGATATAGGGGCCTTGGATATCGGCCTCGTATGGAGAAACGATTCTGTACTGCCCTGCGCGCTCGATGCGCTCGACACGGTATACCTTGGCATGTACCCGAGCGTAGCGAGTGAGGACTCCGGAAGCTGCGTCGGTTTCCTGATAGACAGCACCGAAATCATCCACCACCCATTTGCCGCCCTCGCCCAGCGGCCCGTTGTATTCGAACTTGGCCAGTTCATCGCGCAGTTGGGGTGACAATGAACGAAGGCCGTCGGGCTCGATACCGAACGCCTTCACACTGTCAAAGGTTTGAGCATGGAGGTTGGCGCGCGCCTGCCTTTGCGTCTCTTCATGCGCGCGACGGGCCATTCGCTCATCGGCCGATTCATTGGCCCGCTCTTCTCGCTGAACGGCAATCTCTTGCTCCTGCTGCTCTGCCGTAGTGGCATTTTCCAGTTTTTCCTGGGGGGTGAGCGTATTTGCCTTTTGCCCTATCTCGTCCGCAGCCCCTGGGGTGACCGTGTCGCCTACCCGCGCCGCAGCGCCTGCAGCCTTGGCCAGCTCCAAGGTGGCTGGCACAGCGTTGAGAATGCCAAAGACGATGCGGCGCTTGCCTTGCGCCTGATCCTCGACCGTGCCGTTGACGACCTCATCGGCTCCCAAGCCGATCAGCGCAGCGGACATCGTTGCCACGGGCAGCCAAAGTGCCGGGATCGCCATTGCAACGATACTGGTGACAGTCAATGCGGTGGACAGTACCTCGCCTGCGACCCCTTGATTGTAAGCGGCACGGCTTCGAATCAGCCGCACGGCATCGGACTGCAGACGGCTTTTCAGAGAGTTTTTGAAATGTGTGAACGGCCAAGGATGTAGAGCGGGGCCGAGGCTAATTTCATCGTGCGGATTCCAGCGGGAGTAATTGCCCACATGCCAAGAGGGAAAAGCCCCCAGCCCCAACAGCGCTGTCTTTAGGCCTGACACGAATATCCCGTCCGGGTCGTCTTCGGCCTTGAAATGACCTTCCAGAACCGTGCGTCGCTGAGTGAATCTGCACTGCAGGGCGAACCAGTCGCAAAACGCTGCCATATCCTCAAAACCCTGCAGCGGCGAAGAATTGCCGGGGATGTAAACCAGCAGGCGTCCGGACTGTTCATCCTTGAAGACAATAATGTCGCTCGCCGTATAGCGATAAACCAAGAGCTCGCGAATGCTAACGACATGCTGATCGAGCGCCGCTTGTTCGAACGCCTGGTAAGTCAGTGTTTCCCAAGTGGTGGACACCTCAAGCCCCAAGGCCCTGAGTACCATGTACTTGTCATTGAGCGTCAGCGAACCTTCTTCATGCTGAACAAAGGCAGCCCTGAGCACCGATGCCTTGATCAGCAAGTTGTAATCGCGCTCATGAAGACGCCAGAAGTTCTTCAAGTGCCTCAGATAGTTCGCTTGAAGATCGGCCTCCCAGGCGAAATGTTTGAACTGCTTCGGGTCCAGGCGGACTTGCGTATCACTGGAAAAGCGCTGAGGCGTGGTCTTGCGATAGATCGCCTCATAGGCAAAGCAGTTATCCAACGGCAGAGGCGCCTCGCTGATGACCGTGGGATAGCCCTCGACCCTGAACGCCTCCAATGTCCCAAGATGACTAAAGAGGCTGCCATCACCCTGTTGCTGCCAATTACGCATCAGGGCATCGGTCAAGGTCATGGACGATGCGATGTTTGCGCGTTGATCACCCTCATCCCAGGCATCGATATACAAGGTCGTGATGAACAGATCATCAGGGTCGATATCCAGCGCCAACGCTTGCAATACATAGGCCTTGGCCACGTCATGGGCGAATTTGCGCGGCGATGGATAGTCCAATGCCTGCTGGTTCACGAAGTCCTTCAATAAAAAAGGCCCGCTCGCTTCCTGCCTGGAGGCAGTTACTTCGTCGTTTAAATCCTGGAAAACGCTTCGCTCGGTCATTTCGACAGTCCTTCGCAATGAAGGCCATAGCATGCGAAGTCTGTCGATTCTTAAAAATCCAACTATTTACCACCTGCTGAGAACCCGCCATCCGCTGCGGCGCGCCCAACAAAAAGCCCGCAGATATGCGGGCTTTTTGTTGGCGCTTCAGTTGCCGGGTTACTCCGGCAAGCCGGTCATTCCCACTCGATGGTGGCTGGCGGCTTGCTCGACACGTCGTAGGTGACGCGGGAGATGCCGTCGATCTCGTTGATGATACGGCCGCTGACGGTTTCCAGCAGCTCGTATGGCAGGTGCGCCCAGCGAGCGGTCATGAAGTCCACGGTCTCGACGGCGCGCAGGGCCACGACCCAGGCGTAGCGACGGCCATCGCCAACGACGCCGACCGACTTGACCGGCTGGAAGACCACGAATGCCTGGCTGGTCTTGTGGTACCAGTCGGCCTTGCGCAGTTCTTCGATGAAGATATGGTCAGCGCGACGCAGCAGGTCGGCGTATTCCTTCTTCACTTCACCCAGGATACGCACGCCCAGGCCTGGGCCCGGGAACGGGTGACGGTAGACCATGTCGTACGGCAGGCCCAGTTCCAGGCCGATCTTGCGTACTTCGTCCTTGAACAGCTCGCGCAGTGGCTCGACCAGCTTGAGGTTCATTTCTTCCGGCAGGCCGCCAACGTTGTGGTGCGACTTGATCACATGGGCCTTGCCGCTCTTGGCGCCCGCCGACTCGATCACGTCCGGGTAGATGGTGCCCTGGGCAAGGAACTGGATGTTCTCCAGCTTGCTGGCTTCGGCATCGAACACGTCGATGAAGGTGCGACCGATGATCTTACGCTTCTTCTCCGGGTCGGTTTCGCCGGCCAGGTTGTCGAGGAACTGCTGCTCGGCATCGGCGCGGATCACCTTGACGCCCATGTTCTCCTTGAACATGGCCATCACTTGGTCGCCTTCGTGCAAGCGCAGCAGGCCGTTGTCGACGAAGACGCAGGTCAGTTGGTCGCCGATGGCGCGGTGCAGCAGCGCGGCGACCACCGAGGAGTCGACACCGCCGGACAGGCCCAGCAGCACGTTGGCCGAGCCGACTTGCCCACGGACCTGGGCGATGGCGTCTTCAACGATGTTGGACGGGGTCCACAGGGCCTCGCAGCCGCAGATGTCCTGGACGAAGCGGGACAGGATGCGACCGCCCTGCTTGGTGTGGGTCACTTCCGGGTGGAACTGCACGCCGTAGTAGCCACGCGCGTCGTCGAACATGCCGGCGATCGGGCAGCTCGGGGTGCTGGCCAGCACGTGGAAGTTGCCCGGCATCTGGGTGACCTTGTCGCCGTGGCTCATCCAAACGTCCAGACCCAGTACACCGTCGTCATCAACGTGGTCTTCGATACCGTCGAGCAGGCGGCTCTTGCCGACCACATCAACACGGGCGTAACCGAACTCGCGCAGGTCGGAACCTTCGACCTTGCCGCCCATCTGTTCGGCCATGGTCTGCATGCCGTAGCAGATGCCCAGTACCGGCACGTTCAGGTCGAAGACCGCTTGCGGTGCGCGCGGGCTGTTGGCTTCGTGGACCGACTCGGGGCCGCCAGCGAGGATGATGCCGCGCGGGTTGAATTCGCGGATCGCTTCATCGTCCATGTCGAACGGGTGCAGTTCGCAGTAGACACCGATCTCACGCACGCGACGGGCGATCAACTGGGTGTACTGGGAACCGAAATCGAGGATCAGGATGCGGTGAGCGTGAATGTCGAGGGCCATGACTCAATCTCGTCAGTGGAAATCGGAAACGACGCGGGGCTGTCGTGACAGCCCCGCTAACAGGTATTGCTGGAAGCCTTAGCCTACGCGGTAGTTAGGGGCTTCTTTGGTGATCTGCACGTCATGCACATGGGACTCGGCCATGCCGGCACCGGTGATGCGCACGAATTCAGGCTTGGTGCGCATCTCTTCGATGGTCGCGCTGCCGGTGTAGCCCATGGAAGAACGCAGGCCACCCATCAGTTGGTGGATGATCGCAGCCAGGGCGCCCTTGTACGGCACACGGCCTTCGATGCCTTCCGGAACCAGCTTCTCGGCGCCAGCCGAGGAGTCCTGGAAGTAACGGTCCGAGGAGCCTTGGGCCTGTGCCATGGCGCCCAGCGAGCCCATGCCGCGGTAAGCCTTGTAGGAACGGCCCTGGAACAGCTCGACCTCACCCGGCGCCTCTTCGGTGCCGGCGAACATCGAACCCATCATGACGCAGGAGGCGCCAGCGACGATGGCCTTGGACAGGTCACCGGAGAAGCGGATGCCACCGTCGGCGATCAGCGGTACGCCAGTGCCTTCCAGTGCGGCGGCGACGTTGGCGATGGCGCTGATCTGCGGCACACCGACACCGGCGACGATACGGGTGGTGCAGATCGAGCCCGGGCCAATACCGACCTTGACCGCGTCAGCGCCGGCTTCGGCCAGGGCTTTGGCAGCGGCGCCGGTGGCGATGTTACCGCCGATCACCTGCACTTGCGGGTAGGTCTCTTTGACCCAGCGAACGCGATCGATCACGCCCTTGCTGTGGCCGTGGGCGGTGTCGACCACCACCACGTCAACGCCGGCGGCAACCAGGGCGGCAACGCGCTCGCCGGTATCCTTGCCGGTGCCGACCGCAGCGCCGACGCGCAGACGACCTTGGTCGTCCTTGCTGGCCAGCGGGTAGGCCTTGGCTTTTTCGATGTCCTTGACGGTCATCATGCCCTTGAGGCTGAACTTGTCGTCGACGATCAGGACTTTTTCCAGGCGGTGCTTGTGCAGCAGCTCGCGGACTTCGTTCTTGTCGGCGCCTTCGCGCACGGTGACCAGACGCTCTTTGGGCGTCATCACTTCACGAACCTTGGCGTCCAGGCGGCTTTCGAAGCGCACGTCACGGGAGGTGACGATGCCGACCAGGTCGCCGTTCTCCAGCACTGGAACACCGGAGATGTTGTTCAGGCGGGTCAGGTCGAACAGGTCGCGCACAGTGGCGTCGGCGTCGATGGTGATCGGGTCCTTGACCACGCCAGCCTCGAACTTCTTGACCTTGCGCACTTCGGCAGCTTGCTGCTCGATGGTCATGTTCTTGTGGATGATGCCGATGCCGCCTTCCTGGGCCATGGCGATGGCCAGGCGCGCTTCGGTCACGGTATCCATGGCGGCGGAAACCAGGGGAATGTTCAGCTCGATGCCGCGGGTCAAACGGGTCTTGAGACTGACTTCATTGGGCAGTACCTCAGAATAGCCAGGTACAAGGAGAATATCGTCGAAGGTCAGGGCTTCTTGGCTGATACGCAGCATCGCGGGGGCTCCCGGGCGGGAAAAATGGAAGCGCGCCATTATACTCATCCACGGCGCGCCGCTCAATGCAATTCAAGCTCCAAGTTACAAGCGGCAAGCGACGAGATTCACTCCACCCACGTCTGCGCTTTTGCTGTCGCTTGCGACTTATGGCTGGCAGTTGACCTGCACCACCGCCACCGGCTGGTCCAACCAGTCGGCGAAGCTGTCGAGAAAGGCCTGGGTGAACCCGGCCTCGCCCCAGTTGTTGAAGATGAACCCCAGGTTGGAGAAGGCGCACGGCTGCAGGAACAAAAAGCCGTTGATGTCGTCCTCGAAGCCGCACAGCGGGCAGGTGAAGTTGTCGCTCACCCCAGGCATCCACTCCTCCAGGCTCTCGAACAGCGGCTCGCCAATTTCGCGCCGACACTCAGGGCAACCCGCTTCTTCGAGAAAGCCCTCGGTCGGTGTATAGATGCAGCGCTTGAGCATCACCTCCAGGCCGTTGATCTGCTCGCCGAAGGGGAGTCGTTCCGGATGCAACGCGACCTTGCGTGCGCCCTGGGCCAAGGCGTACCCCATGCGACTGCCGGTGCGCCCACAGGTGCTGAGCTGCTCCTCGACGATCTTCTCGCGCACCAACCAGCGCAGGATCGCCCGGGCACGGGCTTCGTGGACCGGGACGGTGGAGAGTTTGGGAACGATGATGCTCTGGGTGTTCATGAACGAAACGGGCCTGCGGACTGCGGTAATAGCGAGATTCTACCGCTCAGCCGCCCAGGTAGCGACCGATCAACGCCACGCCACTGCCCAGCACCAGCCAGGTGACCACACGCACGAAGGCTTCGCGGGACAGCCTCAAGGACAGGTGCCGCCCCAGCCACAGCCCGGCAGCCATCACCGGCAGCAGGCAGGCCGCGACAAACAACAGGCTGGCATCGGCGTATACCCCAGCAGCAACAAACAACGACAGGCGCACAACAGTACTGCAACTGATGAGCGCACTCTGGGTCGCCCTTGCCTGTTCCGTTGAATCCAGCCGGGCATTGAGGTAGATCGCATACAGAAAGCCACCGCTGCCGAACAAGGCGCCGAACAGCCCACCCGCCGTGCCCATCGGCACCGCCCAGGCGCCTGCGAGTCGCGCCGGCCGCACCTTTACGGCCAGGCTATACAACGCATACCCGGTCACGAACAGGCCCATCAGCAACAGCAGAAGGTCCGATTTCAGGCGTAGCAGAAAGACCACGCCCAAGGTACAGCCCAGCGCCATGCACGGCAGCAAGCGCAGCAGTTCGCCACGCACCACCGACTGGCGCGATGGCAACCAGTTGCCAAAGGCCGCGACGAAGTCCAGCAGCACCAGCAACGGAATGATCCGCGACAATGGCATGAAGTGGATCAGCACCGGCCCCGCCACCAACGCCGTACCGAAACCGGCGATACCGAACACGATGTAGGCCACGCCTACCCCCAGCAGGATGGGCAGCCAGTCGAGACCTGAAAACGGCAATTGAGCAAGCATCGGCATGACTCCTGAAAACACCGAGACAGGTTAGCCAGCCACGAGCCATGCCGACTAATATGCCTTTTAACCCTCAGATATCTCGAAAAGGCATGTCATGACTTCCATCCGCCAGTTGCGCTACTTCGTTGAAATAGCCCAGAGCGGCAGCTTCAGCGCGGCCGCCGAGCGGCTGTACATCGCCCAGTCTGCGCTAAGCCGTCAGATCAAGGAGCTGGAACATCAGCTCGGTACGCCTTTGTTCGAGCGAACTGCCCGCCAGCCTCGGCTGACCTCGGCTGGCCTGGCCTTTCTCGATCGCGCGCAGCGCCTGCTGGCCGATCTGGACCAAGCCGAGCGCCTGGCCCAGGAGATCGGCCAGGGCCTGCGCGGCAGTCTGCGCCTCAATCACTCCAGCACCGTCCCCTTGACCGGCCGGCTCTTGGCGAGCCTGGGCAGCTACCTGAACAACAATCCTGGCGTGTCCCTGGAGATTGCACAGCAGTCCTCCGAGGCCCAACTGGAGGATATCGCCGAAGGCCGGCTCGAACTCGGTCTGTTGCGTCTGCCGGTGCTGCGCCAGCACCAGGAGGTGGAGATCCATGCCCTGTTCAGCGAGCCATTGCTCTTGGCCGTGGCGGCAGACCATCCACTGGCCGACGCCCCCCAGGTGGCACTGGCGCGATTACGAGATGAGCGTTTCATTTCCATCCCTCATCGACAGCGAGGGGGCTTGAGCTACCTGTCCGCTTCGTTGTGCATGGAGGCAGGATTCTTTCCACGCGCCGCCCAGGTCGTGTCTCGCAAGACCACGCAACTGCAGCTGATACAGGCAGGATTCGGGGTGGCGCTGTTACCAGCTTGCATGCGCGACATCGCGCCGGCCTCGGTGCGTTTCATACCGTTGCAAGAGGCTTGCCCGAGCACCGTGGCCCTGGCGTGTCGACGAGACGCGGGGGAACTGGTGCGCCAGTTCGTCTCGACAATGTCCGGCTCAAGCGCCAGCACAGACAACCAGGCGTGATGTCCTTTATGATGCCGGCCATGATCAGAGACCCCTTCGAACGACTCGGCCTGGACCGCGAGGTCCTCACCGTCAGCCAGCTTAACGGCCGCGCGCGCGTGCTGCTCGAGGATGTGTTCCGCAGTGTCTGGGTGGAAGGCGAGATATCCAACCTCGCCCGCCCGGCCTCCGGGCACATGTACTTCACCCTCAAGGACAGCGGCGCCCAGGTGCGCTGCGCACTGTTTCGGCAGAATGCAGTACGCGTACGCCAGGCCCTGCGCGATGGCCTGGCAGTCAGGGTGCGCGGCAAGGTATCGCTGTTCGAGGGGCGTGGTGACTACCAACTGATTCTCGACACGGTCGAGCCCGCAGGGGATGGCGCCCTGCGCCTGGCCTTCGAGGCCTTGAAGGAAAAGCTCGGCGCCGAGGGCCTGTTCAGTGCCGAACGCAAGCAACCTCTGCCGGCCCACCCGCGCCGCATCGGCATCATCACCTCCCCCACTGGCGCGGTGATCCGCGACATCATCAGCGTGTTCGGCCGACGCGCCCCCCAAGTGGAACTGAACCTGATTCCCACCGCAGTACAGGGCCGCGAGGCCATTGCCCAGATCGTCCGAGCCCTGCGCCTGGCCGACAGCATGGGCTTCGATGCATTGATCCTGGCCCGGGGCGGAGGTTCGCTGGAGGACCTGTGGTGCTTTAACGAAGAGGACGTCGCCCGCGCCGTGGCCGCGTGCGTGACGCCCATCGTCAGCGCCGTGGGTCATGAAACCGACGTCTCGATCAGCGACTTCGTCGCCGATGTGCGCGCGCCGACCCCATCGGCCGCCGCCGAATTGCTGGCGCCGGACAGCAGCGGTCTGCAACAGCGCCTGGACAGCCTGCAGCGGCGCCTGTTGCTACGCATGAAAAACCGCCTGGCTCATGATCACCTGCGCCTGGATGGCCTGGCCCGCCGCCTGCGCCACCCCGGCGAGCGCTTGCGCCAACAGGCACAGCGCCTGGATGACCTGGATATGCGCCTGCGCCGCGCCTTCATGCTCAACATGAACCAGCGCCACGAGCGCCTGGGCCGTCTGGACACCCGCCTGGCCGCGCAACATCCGGGGCGCGCGCTTAAACTGCTTGGCCAGCGCCTGGACAGCCTCGCCGAACGCCTCCCGCGGGCTATGCGCGAAGTGCTCAAGGATCGTCGGCAACGCTTCCAGGCCCAGTTGCAGACCTTGCACGTGGTCAGCCCCCTGGCGACCCTGGCCCGCGGCTACAGCATTCTGCTCGACGAGCGCGGCCAGGCCATCCGCAGCGCCGCCCAGACCCACAACGGCCAGCGCCTGACCGCCCGCCTGAACGAAGGCGAGCTCAAGGTGCGGGTCGAGGACAACCACCAGACTCCGGTCACCCTCTCGCTACTGGACTGACACATGCCCCGCCTGCTCGCCCCTCTGCTCGCCTTCTTCTTGCTGTTGCTCGGTACCCACGCCCAGGCCAGCTACATCACGCGCCAGCTGAACAAGCCGGTGCCCGGAGGCGTGGCGGTGGTCGACCTGGGCCCTGCCCCCTCGGCACCCAGCGCACGCTTCGATGGCAAGCCGGTGCTGGTGGTCCAGGAGCAGGGCAACTGGCTGGCGATCGTCGGCATTCCTCTGACCCAGAAGCCCGGCACCGCGGTGCTCACCCAAGGTTCGCGTACCCTGCCCTTCACGGTCGGCAGCAAGAAGTACCCCGAGCAACACATCACGTTGAAGAACAAGCGCCAGGTCAATCCCGACCCCGCCGACCTCAAACGCATCGAGCGCGAGCTGGCCGAACAGCTCAAGGCCTACCGCAGCTTCAGCCCTGCCCTGCCGAGCAACCTGATCCTCGACAAACCGGTCAGCGGGCCACTGTCGAGCAAGTTCGGCGTGCGTCGCTTCTTCAACGGAGAGGAGCGCAACCCCCATGCCGGCCTGGACTTCGCCGTGCCCGCCGGTACGCCTATCAAGACCCCGGCCAATGGCAAGGTGATCTTGGTGGGGGATTACTTCTTCAATGGCCGTACCGTGTTCGTCGATCACGGACAGGGCTTCATCAGCATGTTTTGCCACATGTCCAAGATCGATGTGAAACCTGGCCAGACGCTGCGTCGCGGCGAGGTGGTCGGCCGCGTGGGCGCCACAGGCCGGGCGACCGGGCCGCATATGCACTGGAACGTCAGTCTCAACGACGCGCGGGTGGATCCGGCAATTTTCATCGGGGCGTTTCAGCCCTGATCCAGGCGTACCGACTTCGCGAGTGAACCCGCACCCACAAGGCCGACGCTGTATTGGAGGCGTTCACAGAACCCTGTGGCGGCGGGTTTACCCGCGAAAAGGCTCACACCGCCAACAATCTTTCCCTTGAGTTGCGCCATCAAAAAATAGCGCGCAAAAATACCGAAGTCGCCGTTCGATATCAGCCATAAAATCTCGCACAAGCGCTTTTTTTAAGCATTCCTCTCAATTTTTTCCGAATGCTTGCCATCCCACCGGTCACTGGTTAGGGTTGAGGCATGAAAACCTTCAGCACCCTCATCCTGCTCCGACAACATCGCAGCCTCTGCCTGGTCAGCGCCCGACTACCAGGCTGATCGCGTCGCCTCGCCTCTTCATCTCGTTATCGCTCGGCAGGCCCGATCTCGGCCGCACATAAAAGGATTGCTTCCATGACCATGCTCAAAGACCCTTCGAAGAAATACCGCGCCTTCCCGACCATCGATCTGCCGGACCGTACCTGGCCGTCGAAGACCATCACCCAGGCGCCGATCTGGTGCAGCTCCGACTTGCGTGACGGCAACCAGTCGCTGATCGAGCCGATGGATTCGGAGAAGAAACTGCGTTTCTGGAAGACCTTGGTGCAGGTCGGCGTGAAGGAAATCGAAGCCTCGTTCCCGTCCGCCTCGCAAACCGACTTCGACTTCGTGCGCACCCTGATCGAAGACGGCCACATCCCGGACGACACCACCATCCAGGTGCTCACCCAGGCCCGTGAAGACTTGATCGCGCGTACTTTCGAATCCCTGCGTGGCGCCAAGAAAGCCATCGTCCACCTGTACAACGCCACTTCGCCGTCGTTCCGCCGCATTGTCTTCAACCAGGACAAGCAGGGCGTGAAGGACATCGCGGTGAACGCCGCCAAGCTGTTCGTCAAGTATGCCGCTCAGCAGCCGGAAACCCAGTGGACGTTCCAGTACTCGCCGGAAACCTTCAGCGCCACCGAGATGGAGTTCGCCAAGGAGGTCTGCGACGCGGTGATCGAGGTGTGGAACCCGACCCCTGAACACAAGATCATCCTCAACCTGCCGGCCACCGTCGAAGTGTCGACGCCCAACGTCTATGCCGACCAGATCGAATGGTTCTGCCGCAACGTCAACCGCCGCGACAGCGTGATCATCAGCCTGCACACCCACAACGACCGCGGCACTGGCATCGCAGCCACCGAACTGGGCCTGATGGCCGGCGCCGACCGCGCCGAAGGCTGCCTGTTCGGCAACGGCGAGCGTACCGGCAACGTCGACCTGGTGACCCTGGCCCTGAACCTCTACACCCAGGGCATCGACCCCAAACTGGACTTCTCCGACATCGACGGTGTACGCAAGGTCGTCGAGGAGTGCAACCAGCTGCCTGTGCACCCACGTCACCCGTACGTGGGCGATCTGGTCCACACCGCATTCTCCGGCTCGCACCAGGACGCCATCCGCAAGGGCTTCGCCAAGCAGAAGGAAGACGCACTCTGGGAAGTGCCTTACCTGCCGATCGACCCGGCCGACATCGGCCGCAGCTACGAGGCGGTGATCCGCGTCAACAGCCAGTCCGGCAAAGGCGGCATCACCTACCTGCTCGAGCAGGAGTACGGCATCAGCCTGCCACGTCGCATGCAGATCGAGTTCAGCCAGGTGGTACAGGGCGAGACCGACCGCCTGGGCCTCGAGATGACTGCTCAGCAGATTTACAGCCTGCTGCACAAGGAATACCTCCAGGCCAACACGCCCTATGCGCTGGTCAGCCATCGTCTGCAGGAAGAGAACGGCCACAGCGCCGTGGAAGTGGAAGTCGCCGGCGAAGGCGAAACCACCCTGCACTGGCGCGGTAAAGGCAACGGCGCGCTGGAAGCGCTGGTCGCCGGCCTGCCCATCAGCGTGGAAATCATGGACTACAACGAACACGCCATCGGTGCCGGCACCAATGCCAAGGCTGCGGCCTATATTGAATTGCGCGTGGCCGGTGGTCGTCCGGTACATGGCGTGGGGATCGACGAGAACATCACCACCGCCAGCTTCAAGGCGCTGTTCAGCGCACTGAACCGTTCGCTCAGCCAGCAGGCAGCCAAGGCGGCGTAAACGTCAGCCCTACCTGAAAAGCCCGCGTCCTGGACGCGGGCTTTTTTTTGCCCTGCCCTTTTCGCGGATAAATCCGCTCTCAGAGGGTTGCCGGTGATCCTTGGGAACCAGGTCTACCTGCAAACGGGCCAGCCCAGGCAACAGAAAACCCAGGCAAAAAAAGGGCGCCAATCAGGCGCCCCACAAGCGTTGTAGCACACAACAAATTCGTTTTCAGTCCAGCAGCGCCATCGCCTCGGCACTGCAGGCCTCGATCCGTGCCCAGTCGCCGTTCTTGATCCAGCTGCTGTCGAGCATCCAGGTCCCGCCCACGCACATCACGTTGGGCTGGGCCATGTAGTTGCGCACGTTGGCCGGGTTGACACCACCGGTGGGGCAGAAGCGGATGTCGCCGAACGGGCCGGCGAAGGCCTTGATGGCCGCCACGCCGCCACTGATTTCGGCGGGGAACAGCTTGAAGCGACGGTAGCCCAGGGCATAGCCCATCATGATTTCAGACGGCGTACTGATGCCAGGCAACAGCGGGATATCGCTTTCGACGCCCGCCTGGAGGAGATCCTGGGTCACTCCAGGGGTCACCACGAATTGTGCGCCAGCCGCTTCCACGGCAGTGAACATGGTCCGATCGAGCACGGTGCCGGCACCGATGCACAGCTCCGGACGCTGTTCGCGCAGCACTCGAATGGCCTTGAGGCCATGCTCGGAACGCAGGGTCACCTCCAGGGTACGGATGCCGCCGGCGGCCAGGGCGTCGGCCAGGGGCAGGATATCTTGCTCACGGGCGATGGTGATCACCGGCAGAATGCGCGCCTTGCCGCAGATCGCGTCGATCCGGGCGGCTTTCTCGGCCATCGAGAGCAGAGGCTGTTGGCGTTCGAGCGTGGTCATGAGAGTGGATCCTTGGCTCATGGGCACCAGTAGATGTCCAGGGGGTCGTGAAGAAAGGCGCGAATCGGCATTTCGGTTGGGTCAGCGGCCGCTAATGCGGCGCGCAGGGTAGCGAGTTTGCCCAGGCCTTGCACAGACAGCGCGGTGAAACCGGCGCTGGCCAACAGGGCTCGGGTCATGCTCAGGCGCTGGCGCGGCACACTCGGTGCCAGCATCGGCAGGCAGCGGTGCGTGCTTCGCAGGTCCAGGCCTTCAGGCAGGTTGGGGCTGGCCGGGAACAACGAGGCCGTGTGACCGTCATCGCCCATGCCCAGCACCAGCACATCGATGGGGGGCAACGCAGCCAGGGCCTGGTCGGCCAGGACAGCGGCGGCATCGAGACTCTCGGCACAGTGATACAAGCCCACGAAGCGAGCCTTGGCGGCCGGGCCCTTGAACAGGTGAAGCACCAGCAATCCGGCATTGCTGTCGGCATGCTCGACCGGTACCCAGCGCTCGTCGGCCAGGCTGACCGTGACCTTCGACCAGTCCAGCGCTTCGCCTGCGAGCTTCTCCAGGAAGGGGACCGGGCTGCGGCCACCCGACAGGACCAGGCACGCCTGCCCCTTATCGACAATGGCCTGGCGCAGGCGCTCGGCCACATCATGGGCCAATGTCGCCGCCAAGGCCTTGCCATCAGCTAGCGAATGCATCGTTACGCTCGCCGGCAGTTGCAGTTCAGATATCGCCATACCACGCCCTCCCATCACGTGTGATCAGTGCGATGGAGCTCATCGGCCCCCAGGACCCCGCCGCATAAGGCTTGGGTGCGTCGCCAGCGTTCTTCCAGCCGGCAATCAGCTGATCGCACCACGTCCAGGCATATTCGATTTCATCTTTGCGCACGAACAGGTTCTGGTTGCCGCGCATCACTTCCAACAACAGACGCTCATAGGCATCCGGGATGCGCGCGCTGCGCCAGGTGTCGGAGAAATTCAGTTGCAAGGGCCCGCTACGCAGTTGCATGCCTTTGTCCAGGCCTTGCTCCTTGGTCATGACCCGCAAAGAAATGCCTTCGTCCGGCTGCAGGCGGATGATCAGCTTGTTACCGATCTGCAAACGCTGCTCGGGGGCGAAGATGTAGTGCGGCGTTTCCTTGAAGTGGATGACGATCTGCGACAGCTTTTGCGGCATACGCTTGCCGGTACGCAGGTAGAACGGCACGCCGGACCAGCGCCAGTTGCGGATGTCGGCACGCAGGGCGACGAAGGTCTCGGTGTCGCTCTGAGCATTGGCGTTGTCTTCTTCCAGGTAGCCCGGCACCGGTGCACCATCGCTGTAGCCGGCAATGTACTGGCCGCGCACCACCCGGGTGCTCAGGGCTTCGCCGGTGATTGGCGCCAGGGCTTTGAGCACCTTCACCTTTTCGTTGCGGATGCTGTCGGCGGACAAATCGCTGGGCGGGTCCATGGCAATCAGGCACAGCAGCTGCAACAGGTGGTTCTGGATCATGTCGCGCAGCTGGCCGGCCTTGTCGAAATAGCCCCAGCGCCCTTCGATCCCCACCTTTTCAGCCACGGTGATTTCCACGTGGGAGATAGAGTTCTGGTTCCACTGGGTTTCGAACAGGCTGTTGGCAAAACGCAGTGCGATGAGGTTCTGCACCGTCTCCTTGCCCAGGTAGTGATCGATACGATAGACCCGACTTTCCGGGAAGAACCGCGCCACGGCATCGTTGACCCGACGGGACGACTCCAAGTCGTGACCGATGGGCTTTTCCAGCACGACCCGAGTACGGGCGGCCAGGCCGGCTTTGTCCAGGTTCTCGCAGATCGCGCCGTACACCGAGGCGGGCGTGGCGAAATAGGCGATCAAAGGCAGGTCTGCGGCCACCTGTTCGGCCAGCGCCTGGTAGCCATCGGCCTGGAGGAAGTCCAGGCGCACGTAGCTCAGGCGGGCGAGGAAACGCCCCAGCGCACCGGGCTCGATGTCCGCCTCCGGCACGAAGCGGCGCAGGTGCGCCTCGATGGTCGCCAGGTGCTGCTCGCCATCGCCGGCTTCACGGGCCAGGGCCAGCAGGCGCGAATCGGCGTGCAGCAAGCCGGCGCGGTCGAGCTGATAAAGCGCAGGAAACAGCTTGCGCAGTGCCAGGTCGCCAAGGGCGCCAAACAGGGCAAAGGTGCAAGGTTCTACACTGATCGCAGCCATGATGTTGGTTCTTTCCTAAAGTTGGCCTAGGAATATCGTTTTCAACCGCGGTTTTCAAGGGGTAATGTAGTAAAAACCACAACATTAGCCTACAACTGTGACAGACAAGTGGTGCGGCAACCTCGCCGACAGTACGATAGACACCGTGCAAAAAGCCCGCTGTTCCATCAGCCGGCTGTCTTCCCGACCCAAGGACACACCATGGACCGCGTGAGAAACCTCCTGGAGCAGATCCAGGGACGCCTCGACGAGCTGAACAAGGCCGAACGCAAAGTCGCCGAAGTCATCCTGCTCAACCCGCAACAAGCCACCCGCTTCAGCATCGCCGCGCTTGCCCAGGCCGCCAAGGTCAGCGAACCGACGGTCAACCGTTTCTGCCGCTCCTTCGGTGTCAGTGGCTACCCCGAACTCAAGCTCCAGCTGGCCCAGAGCCTGGCCAGCGGCGCCGCTTACGTCAGCCGCGCGGTGGAGGCCGACGATGACCCGGCCGCCTACACCCAGAAGATCTTCGGCAGCGCCATCGCATCGCTCGACAGCGCCTGCCAGGCGCTCGACCCGCAACAGGTCAGCCGCGCCGTGGACATGATGATCCAGGCTCGGCAAATCCACTTCTTCGGCCTGGGCGCCTCGGCCCCCGTGGCCCTCGACGCCCAGCACAAGTTCTTCCGCTTCAACCTGGCGGTGTCGGCCCATGCCGACGTGCTCATGCAACGCATGCTGGCCTCGGTCGCGCATACCGGCGATTTGTTCGTGATCATCTCCTACACCGGTCGCACCCGCGAACTGGTGGAGGTGGCCCGCGTGGCGCGTGAAAACGGCGCCTCCGTCCTTGGCCTGACCGCCGCCGGCTCGCCCCTGGCCAAGGCCTGCAGCCTGAGCCTGCACATCCCATTGCCGGAGGACACCGACATCTACATGCCAATGACCTCGCGGATCATCCAACTCACCGTGCTCGATGTGCTGGCCACCGGCATGACCCTGCGCCGCGGCGTGGACTTCCAACCGCACCTGCGCAAGATCAAGGAAAGCCTCAACGCCAGCCGTTACCCGATCGAGGACGACGAGCTCAACTGAGCCGGTGTGCCTGCAGGCTCAGGTGAGCCTGCTGCCCCGGCGCCAGGCTCAAGCCCTCGCCGCTGCCGCTGGCGATCTCGACGCAGACAAACCGCTGACACTCGCGGCCGCTGACACCCACCAGCGGGCGCTTGCCCGGGTGCCAGACCACTGTGTCGTCGGAATCCCCGCTGTCGATGCACAGTTCACGCTCCCACGCAGGGTCCTGCAGCTGCACCCGGGGCGTACCCGGATAAACCTTCTGGCAACCGCCCTTGACCTTGAGCGCACCGTCCTCGCGGCACGCCTGGCGGTTGAGGCGGTCATAGCCTTCGATGTCCTCAAGCCCAGACAGCGCTATCTCAGACACGTCACTGATACGCCAATAAGCCAGCAGCGCATGACTCAACTGGCAAGGTTCGCTGTCCTGGTGCTCGGTGGTCAGGCTCAGTTCCATGCCGCTGCCCAAGCGCGCGTGCAAGTCCACTTGCCAGTCGCACAGCTGCAGGCGCCAGGTAAGGGTCACGCCCTCCTCGTCCTCCTGGCTCTCGACCAGCTTCCAGTCGAGCAGGCGCGCCCAACCATGGGACGGCCACAAATCTTCGCTGGGATGACGTCCATACCAAGGCCAGCAAACCGGCACGCCACCTCGGATCGCCCCGGCCAGCGGCCACTGCTCGGCACACCATAGCCACGGACGTTCGCCGGCAGGCTGAAAATGCACCAGCTGCGCGCCCTGGCGACTGAATACGGCCTGGCAACGGGGGTGATCGATAATCAACACATCGCGCTGCTGGTAACGCTCCCACTCGAACGTCGGCCTGGGCCTCTGCGCGCCAAAGAAGCGATGTAGCGGATGTTCGGGCATGGTTCCAAGCTCTTGTTGTTTGAGATAGCGCTGTCTCGGCGCGGGCTTCATTTCCACCGAGATCCAGTGGAAATGAAGTGGCCGGGAAATGGATGGCGTAAATTTACAACAATTTTTCTCAGAATGACGACTGAATCTTCAATCCTGCGACCAGCGCATTGTCGACCTCATCCACTCCCCCAGGGCTCTTGATGTACTGCAGGTTCGGCCGCACGGTCAGCCAGTTGGTGACGTGAAAGCCATAGTAGAGCTCGGCGTTGTATTCGGTGCGCTGCAGCGGCACGAAGCCCGGATTGTCGTAGTCGTCGATACCACTGCTGGCATTGAGCTGCTCGGCGCGCTTCTTGACGTCATCATTGACATGGATCCGCGCGATGCCAAAGCCAATGTCGTCCTTGGGCCGGGCATCGAAGGGGCCTTTGTAGACCATGCCTATCTGCTGGTAGTTGTCGATGACGTTGGTAGCCTTGTCGTGCACGGTGAAATTGGCGAACAGGCTCAGGCCCCGGTTGACATCACCCTGGTGCGCCGTCACCTGCTGCTGGGCCACGACCCACCAGCCGTGCTTGCTGGAGTGGGATTTGAAGTCATTGCCGGTGATGCCCTGGGGCTGGCCGTTGACGTCCTCATAGACATCGTCAGCCTTGGCGGTGCTGTAGTAGTAGCCCAGGCGGTATTCACCCGGCAGGCCGTTGACCTTGGGCGACCAGACCATCTCCACCGGCAGGATCGCGCCCTTGGTGCCGCTGCCGCTGAGTTTGAAGCCGTTGCCGGTCTCAAGGTTCGACGGATTTTGCTCGAAGGCCCCCACCTGCACGAAGAACTCCGGGTTGATGTTGTACTTGACCCGCAGCGCCCACTGGCTGACCGGCCAGTTGTACCAGATACCGCCCACCCAGTTGCCCACCTGGGAGCCGCAGAAGGCCAAGTTCTGGAAGTCGCAGGGGAAGCTGTTGAAGTCCTCGCCCTCACCGAAGCGCCCGAATTTCACATCCAGGGCCCCATCGAAGTACTTCTGCTTGATCCACATCTGCGTCAGCCGCCAGGTCTGGCCACGGCCCCAGACTTCCTGGACCGAGCTGAACTGCCCAGCGCGCGGGTCACTGATGCGGTCGTTGGACAGGTTGCGACCACTTCGTTCGGTGATTGCCAGCTTGAATTCGGCGTCGTGCCAGCCAAGGATCTTCTGAAGATCCAGGTGCGCGCCCAGGGCGAACTGGTCGCTGTAACGGGCAGTCTTGTCGTCGTTGTAGCCGCCGTGCAGGTTGCCGGCCACCTCGCCGACATAATCGAGGGTGAAGTCGTAGCCTTTTTCCAATAGCTCGGTTCGGGTGCCGCCCCAGTCCCCGGTCATCCATTTCGAATCCGCCGAGAAGGCCTCGGCCGCGTGTGCCCCACCACTGCCGACAAAGGTCAGCACCGCCAGCGAGCCCAGCGTCCTGATGCGTTTGCGATGGTCCATCCCTTGTTCCTCACTTTTCTTGTTATTGATGGTTTAGACGACTCAGCGCCCTTTGAAACGCGCCACATTGCCCCCAGCGACCGGCGCAGGGGCAACCTGCCCCAGGCGCTCCCCGCTGGCAGCATCGAACAGCAGCACCCGCGAAGGATCGAACTGCAGTTGCAGGCTGTCTCCCACACGGCAGGCGACATCCGGCGCCAGCCGGCAGCAAACCTTGACTTGGTTGAGGGTGACGAACACCAGCAGGTCCGGCCCGGTGGGCTCAGTCACCTGCACCTCGGCGCGAATGCCATGCATGCCCTCGCCCGCGCCCACGCCGATCTGCTCGGGGCGAATGCCTAGCACCACTTCGCACCCTTCGAGTTCGTCCGACAGATGCCCGACGGGCAACTCGCAACGGGCCTGCCCGCTGTCGAGCAACGCCACCAGGCGCCCTTGTTGTTTCGTCAGGCGCGCCGGGATGAAGTTCATTGGCGGTGAGCCGATGAAGCTGGCGACGAACTGGTTGGCCGGGTCGTTATAGATCTGCTGCGGGGTGCCGAACTGCTGGATGACGCCGTCCTTCATTACCGCCACCTTGTCACCCAGGGTCATGGCCTCGATCTGGTCATGGGTGACGTACACGGTGGTGGTTTTCAGACGCTGGTGCATCAGCTTGATTTCGGTGCGCATCTCCACCCGCAGCTTGGCGTCGAGGTTCGACAACGGCTCGTCGAACAGGTAGATCTTCGGCCGCCGCGCCAGGGCCCGGCCCATGGCCACCCGCTGCTGCTGGCCGCCGGAAAGCTGGCCTGGCTTGCGCGTGAGCAGGTGTTCGATCTGCAGCAGCTTGGCCACCCGCGCCACCTCGTCGTCGATCGCCGCCTGAGGCATTTTGCGGATCTTCAGCCCGAAGGCGATGTTGTCGCGCACGTTCATGGTCGGGTACAGCGCATAGGACTGGAACACCATGGCGATGTCCCGATCCTTGGGGCTCATGCCGCTGATGTCGGTGCCGTCGACGAGGATTTCGCCGCCACTGATGTCCTCCAACCCGGCGATGCAGTTCATCAAGGTAGACTTTCCGCACCCTGATGGGCCGACCAGAATCAGGAACTCACCGGACTCGATGCCCAGGTCAATGGCCTTGAGGGTATCGGGCAGGCCGCTGCCGTAGCGCTTGTTGACGTTGCGAAGTTCGAGCCGTGCCATGTGTCACCCCTTGACCGCGCCGGCGGTCAGGCCGCGCAGGAAATATTTGCCGGCCAGCACATAGACCAGCAGGGTCGGAAGCCCCGCGATCATTGCCGCCGCCATGTCGACGTTGTATTCCTTGACCCCGGTGCTGGTGTTGACCAGGTTGTTCAGGGCCACGGTGATGGGCTGGGCGTCGCCGCTGGCGAACACCACACCAAAGAGAAAGTCGTTCCAGATCTGAGTGAACTGCCAGATCAGGCAGACCATGATGATCGGCACCGACATCGGCAGCAGGATCCGCCCGAAGATCGTGAAGAACCCCGCGCCATCCAGCCGCGCCGCACGTACCAGGGCCTCGGGCACGCTGCAGTAGTAATTACGAAAGAACAGCGTGGTGAAGGCCAGCCCGTACACGATATGCACCAGCACCAGTCCTGTGGTGGTGCTGGCAAGGCCAAGCTTGCCGAGGGTGAACGAGGCCGGCAGCAAGACGGTCTGGAACGGCAGGAAGCAACCGAACAACAGCAGGCCGAAGAACAGCTGCGAACCCCGGAAGCGCCACATCGATAGTACATAGCCGTTCAAGGCGCCCATCAAGGTGGATATCAGCACGGCTGGCACGGTGATCTTCACCGAGTTCCAGAAGTAGCCTCCGACCGTGTCCCAGGCCTTGATCCAGCCGATCCCAGTGATCACTTCCGGCCAGCTCAGCAGGTTGCCTGCGCGGATGTCTTCCGGCGATTTGAAGCTGGTCAGCAGCATCACCACCAGCGGTATCAGGTACAGCGCACAGGCAGCCAGCAAAGTGGCATGGATGGCCAGGCGGCTGGGGGAGAACCAACGTGGACTAGTCATGGCGCTTGGTCCTCAGTTCCGAATACAGGTAGGGCACCAGGATCGCCAGAATGGCGCCGAGCATGAGGATCGCACTGGCCGAGCCCATGCCCATCTGCCCACGGCTGAAGGTGAAGTTGTACATGAACATCGCCGGCAGGTCGGAGGCGTAGCCCGGGCCGCCAGCAGTCATTGCGGCCACCAGGTCGAAGCTCTTGATGGCGATGTGCGCCAGGATCATCAAGGCACTGAAGAACACCGGCCGCAGGCTCGGCAGCACGATGCGCAAATAGATCCTCGGCAGGCTCGCGCCATCGACCTGGGCAGCCCGGATGATCGACGGGTCGACCCCACGCAGGCCGGCCAGGAACAGCGCCATGACAAAGCCTGAGGCCTGCCACACCGCAGCGATCACCAGGCAATAGACCACCCGGTCCGGGTCCACCAGCCAGTCGAAGCGAAAGCCCTCCCAGCCCCAGTCCCGCAGTAGTTTGTCCAGGCCAAGACCTGGGTTGAGCAGCCACTTCCAAGCGGTACCGGTGACGATCATCGACAGCGCCATCGGGTACAGGTAGACCGTGCGGATGACGCCTTCGCGGCGGATGCGCTGATCGAGCAACACCGCCAACAGCACCCCAACGACCAGGCTGATGGCGATGAACAAGCCACCGAATACCAGCAGGTTCTTGCTGGCGACCCACCAGCGGTCGTTGGCCAGCAGTTTGGCGTACTGGCTCAGCCCGGCCCATTTGTAGCTGGGCATGAAGCTGGAGTTGGTGAAGGAGAGCACGAAGGTCCAGAGGATGTAGCCGTAAAAGCCCACCAGGACAATCAGCATGCTAGGCGCCAGCACCAGTTTCGGGAGCCAGCGTTGCAGGGCGTCCAGGGGGGAGGCCCGCAGGGTTGCGGTTGCTGTGTTCATGTGAAGTACCGAAGAACATGCATCTAGCGCGAGTCCTGTGGAAGCGGGTTTATCCGCCTCCACAGGGGCCAGTAAGGTCAGAGAGACCGCCAGCGGTGCTACTGCGCGGCCTTGATCGCCGCGCCCAGCTGCTTGGCCGCCTTGGCAGGGTCTGCCTTGGGGTCGTTGAGGAAGTTGGTGACCACATCGAAGATGGCCCCCTGCACCGCCAGCGATGAGGCCATGTTGTGCGCCATGCTAGGTTGCAGCCCCTGGCCTTTCTCGGCCTCCTGGAAGTCCTTCTGCGACTGCTGGGTGCAGGCATCGAACGGCGTCATGTCCATGCCTTGGCGCACTGGCAGCGAGCCCTTGGCTTGGTTGAAGGCGGTCTGGAAGGCCGGCTCCAGCGCGACCTTGGCCAGGTCGTTCTGGGCCTCGATATCGCGCTCGTTCTTGAGTTTGAACATCGCCAGGGAGTCGATGTTGTAGGTGAAGCTGCCCTGGGTGCCGGGGAATGGCACGCACTGGTAGTCCTTGCCGGCCACCTTGTGGGCGGCGGTCCATTCGCTCTTGGCCCAGTCACCCATGATCTGCATGCCGGCCTTGCCGTTGATGACGTCGGCGGCAGCGATGTTCCAGTCTCGGCCGGCGCGGTTGGCGTCCATATAGGTGCCAAGGCGCTGCAAGGTCTTGAAGGCCTGCACCATCTTGTCGCCGGTGAGCGTCTGTTCGTCCAGCTCGACGAACGCCTTGTGGTAGCCCTCAGGCCCCAGGATGCTCAGCACCAGGCTTTCGAACACCGTGCTGTCCTGCCAAGGCTGGCCGCCATGGGCCAGTGGCTGGAAGCCTGCTGCCTTGAGCTTGTCGGCGGCGACGAACAGTTCATCGAGCGTATGCGGCACCTTGGCGCCTGCCTTCTCGAACACCACTGGATTGACCCACAGCCAGTTGACCCGGTGGATGTTCACCGGCACGGCTACATAGTGATCATCGTACTCCCAGATAGGGGTCAGCTTGGCCGGTAGCAGTGCGTCCCATTGGTTGGCCTTGGCCACCTCGTCGAGCTCGGCGAGCAGGCCCAAGGCACCCCACTCCTGGATATCCGGGCCCTTGATCTGTGCGGCGGCGGGTGGGTTGCCGGCCACGGCGCGGCTCTTGAGCACGGTCATGGCCGCAGCACCGCCGCCACCGGCCACGGCGTTGTCCTTCCAGGTGAAACCGTCTTTTTCGACCTGCTGCTTGAGGGTGTTGACGGCGGCGGCCTCACCGCCGGAGGTCCACCAATGCAGGACTTCGACAGAGCCCTTTGCTTCGGCAGCAAGGGCGGTCAGCGGCATGAATGAGGCGAGGGAAACGACAGCGGCTAGGCGAGTGATCGCATTCATCGTGGAGAACCTTTCTTGTTGTTATGCGAGGCAAGTCGTGGTGCTTGCGCTTGCCTTGGAGTCTAAACAGCCGTCGAAGGCCGCCAGGTAACGAAGGGATGCGCGAATGTCACAAAGCGGTGACATTCGCCGCTCAATCGGTGCTACGCGGCAGGCTGAGAGTGACCCGCAGGCCACCCTGACGCAGGTTCAGCAGGCTGACCTCTCCGCCATGGCTATGGGCGATGTTGCGCGCGATGCCCAGCCCCAGGCCGTAGCCCTGCTGCTGACCGGCCAGGCGAAAATGCGGTTCGAAGACCTGCTCAAGGCGCTGTTCGGGAACTCCAGGCCCCTGATCATCCACCTGCAGGACAAACCCCGTGGCGCTGTCGAGAATGCGCAGATGGGCCCGTTCGCCATACTTGATGGCGTTGTCGATCAGGTTACCAATGCACCGACGCAGGGCCAGGGGCTTGCCCGCGTAGGGCGCCAGGGCACGGCCTTCGAGGGTGATGCGGCCGTCGCCCAAGTAGGGCTCGGCGAGTATCTCCAGCACCTGGTTGAGGTCCACCGGCTCGATGTTCTCGTGGATGTCGGTGTCCTTCACACACTGCAATGCCCCTTTGACCAGCAGTTCGAGCTCGTCCAGATCACGACTGAACTTGGCCTGTAGCTGTTCGTCCTCGAGCAGTTCGACCCGCAGGCGCAAACGCGTGATAGGCGTGCGCAGGTCATGGGAAACGGCGCTGAACAGCTGCGCGCGCTCAGTCAGGTAACGACTGATGCGCTCGCGCATGCTGTTGAAGGCCCGCCCCACTTCTACCACTTCGCTGCCCCCACCTTCAGTGACTGGCGCGACATCGGCGCCCAGGGACATCTCCCGCGCCGCCCGTGCCAGACGCTTGAGCGGGCGGCTCTGCCAATGCACGAGCAGACCGATGAACAGCAACAGCAAAGCGGTGGTCAACGCGATGAAGCCGATCTGCTGACGCGGCAAGCGCTCGGTTTCCAGGCTCGTGTAGGGCTCAGGCAACAGCGAGGCGATGTACAGCCACTCGTCTTTGTCCAGGCGGATCTGGGTGACCAGCACCGGCGGGTTGAGCGGCTCCAGGGTCAGTGAATAATGCGCCCAGGAGCGCGGCAGCTCGTCGAGCTTCAGGCCACTATTGAAAATGCGCAGCTCCTGGGGGCTGACGAATTCCACGGAGATTTCCATCTGCGGCCCCAGCCGCTCGTGCAGTACCGACTGGAACACGTCGATCACCGCCTGCTTGCGTGGCGTGATCGGCAGCACCGGCATATCCAGCGGCTTGTCGTTGAGCGAGACGAAGAACCGCGTGCCCCCCATGCTGCGCAACTGGTCCAGCACCATCGGCCGATAGGCGACTGGCAATGAGCGGAAGTAGCTGACACTGGCGCTCATCGAATGGGCCAGGCTACGGGCACTGGCCTGCAGGCCCTGGAGCTGGCTGGCACGCAGTTGGGAGACCCAGATCACGCTCGACAACCCTTGGGCCAGCAGCACCACCAACAACGTCAACGACAACATGCGCCCGAGCAGCGAGCGCGGCAGCAAGCGCCAACGCCGCTCAGCAGGCAGGGCAGACATGGGCCGCCAGCAGGTAGCCACTGCCGCGCACGGTGCGGATCAGCCGTGGCGGTTTATCCGTGTCACGTAGCCGCTGGCGCAGGCGGCTGACCGCCATGTCGACGATGCGGTCCAGCGGCATCGGCTCACGGCCTCGGGTGGCATTGCCGATGGTGTCGCGGTCGAGGATCTGCTGCGGATGGTCGAGAAACAGCTTGAGCAAGGCGAAGTCGGCGCCGGAGAGAATCACTTCTTCGCCATCGCGATGGAACAGGCGATGACTGATGGTATCCAGGCGCCAATCGTCGAAGGCCAGCACCGCCTGACTGGGTGCCGCCTGACCGAACTCGGCGCGGCGCAGCAACGCCTTGATCCGCGCCTGCAACTCGCGCGGGCTGAAGGGTTTGCCCAGGTAATCGTCGGCACCCAGCTCCAGGCCGATCACCCGATCGGTTTCATCGGAGCTGGCAGTCAGCATGATGATCGGCACCCGCCCCAGACGCGGGTGCTGACGCACCCAACGACACAGGCTGAAGCCATCCTCGTCGGGCAGCATCACATCGAGAATCACCAGATCGCAGGGCTCGGCCTCCAGCGCCTGGCGAAAGCCTTTGCCATCGGCCTCGGCATGCACCTGAAAACCTGACCGGCTCAGGTACGCCTGCAACAATTCGCGAATGTCCTGGTCGTCGTCGACCATCAGGATCGATTTGCCAGCAGTGGTCACTGAACCTTCCTCTGGTAGTGATAACGGATGGGCATCAAGGGCCTGGCGATCAATGACCCAATGCCTGCTGCAACGCCACACCGGCCCCCAGCAACCCGGAAAACTCCGCAGTCACCAGCCACACCGGCACCCCTTCGAAATAGCCGCTCATGCAGCCCTTGTCGGCAAAGCTCGCGGCAAAGCCACTGTGTAGAAACAGTTCGGCAAAACGCGGAATCACGCCGCCGACAATATAAACCCCGCCCCGTGCTCCCAAGGTCAGTACATTGTTACCGGCCACGCGCCCGAGGAAACGGCAGAACTGCTCGATCACCGCCAATGCCCGCGGCTCGCCGCCCAGCGCGGCATCGGTGATATGCGCAGGCGTCTTGTGCCTGGGGATGTCGCCATCGAGCGCGCACATGGCTTGGTACAGACGCACCAGCCCGCCGCCACTCAATACCGTCTCGGCGCTGACATGGCCAATCTGCCGATGGATCTGCTGATGGATCGCCGCTTCGCGTTCGTTGCCCACCGGCAGATCGACATGACCTCCCTCACCCGGCAAGGCCAGCCAATGCTGGTTGTCCAGGCGCAACAGGCTGCCCACGCCCAGGCCGGTACCTGGGCCGATGACCAGAGCCGGGCGTGCAGGGTCGGCCGCGCCCGGACACACCTGGCGATACTCGTCCGGCTGAAGGCGCGTCATGCCCAGTGCCATGGCACTGAAGTCGTTGATCAACAGCAGATGCTCGACCTGCAAAGCCTGGCAGAAGGCACGGCGGCTCAGACGCCAGTGGTTGTTGGTAAAGCGAAATGCGTCGCCGCTCACAGGCCCGGCGACTGCCAGGCATACGGCCGCCAGCCCGCCGCGGGCAATGCCTTGCCCGGCCAGATAAGCCTCGATGGCCTGCTCGGGGCTGGTGTAGTCGGCAGTGGCCAGAACCTGCACCGCCTGCAACTGGTTGTCGTGCCACAAGGCAAAGCGGGCATTGGTGCCGCCGATATCGCCAACCAGCAGCGCAGTCATTTGAGCTGCTCCAGGGCCGAGGTGAAGGCGCTGGCGCCTTGCTCGGCCGGGCTGAACGCCACCCGCATGAAGCCGAACAGCTCGCGCCCCATTCCCAAGTCGTTGCCCTGGGGTGGTGCCGGCAGATCACGGGTGGCCAACTCCTCGGCCGATACCATCAGCTGCAGCGTGCCTTCGACGCCATCGACCCGCACGATATCGCCATCGCGCACCCGCGCCAGCGGGCCACCGTCGTAAGCCTCGGGGCACACATGAATGGCCGCCGGGATCTTGCCCGAAGCGCCGGACATCCGCCCGTCGGTGACCAGCGCCACTTTGTAGCCACGGTCCTGCAACACCCCCAGGAAAGGGGTCAGCTTGTGCAACTCAGGCATGCCGTTGCAACGCGGTCCCTGGAAGCGCACCACCGCGACGAAGTCGCGCTCCAGCTCGCCGGCCTTGAACGCATCGGCCAGGGACTGCTGGTCATGGAATACCCGGGCCGGCGCCTCTACGACCTGGTGCTCAGGTGCCACGGCCGACACCTTCATCACACCTCGCCCAAGGTTGCCGTTCATCACCCGCAGGCCACCTTCGGCGGAGAACGGTCGTGCCACCGGGCGCAGGATGCTCTCGTCCAGGCTCTGGCGCGGCCCTTCACGCCAGACCAGCTTGCCTCCCTCGAGGAAGGGCTCCTGGGTATAGCGGCGCAGGCCGTGGCCGGCCACGGTGTTGACGTCCTCATGCAACAGCCCGGCGTCGAGCAGTTCGCGGATGAGAAACGCCATGCCGCCCGCCGCCTGGAAGTGGTTGATGTCGGCCTTGCCGTTGGGATAGACGTGGGACAAGGTCGGTACCACCTCGGAGAGGTCCGCCATGTCCTGCCAGGTCAACTGGATGCCGGCAGCCTGGGCGATGGCCGGGATGTGCAGGGTGTGGTTGGTGGAACCGCCGGTGGCGTGCAGGGCGACGATCGAGTTGACCAGCGCCTTCTCATCGACGATCTCGCCCAAGGGCATGAAGCTGCCGCTGGCCTTGGTCATGCGTGTGACCTGTTGCGCCGCCTCGGCGGTCAGGGCGTCACGCAGCGGTGTATAGGGATTGACGAACGATGCGCCGGGCAAGTGCAGGCCCATGACCTCCATCACCAGCTGGTTGGTATTGGCCGTGCCATAGAAAGTGCAGGTGCCGGGGCTGTGATAGGACTTCATCTCCGATTCCAGCAGCTCTTCGCGGCTGGCCTTGCCTTCGGCGTAGCGCTGGCGTACGTCGGCCTTTTCCTTGTTGGAGATCCCCGAAGGCATTGGCCCGCCTGGGACGAAGATGGTCGGCAGATGACCAAAGCGCAGGGCGCCCATCATCAGGCCGGGCACGATCTTGTCGCAGATGCCGAGCATCAATGCGGCATCGAACATGTTGTGGGACAAGGCGATGGCGGTGGACATGGCGATCACTTCACGGCTGGCAATGGCCAACTCCATGCCCGGTTCGCCTTGGGTGACGCCATCGCACATGGCGGGCACGCCACCGGCGAACTGGCCGACCGAGCCGATCTCGCGCAGAGCCTGTTTGATCTGTTCCGGGAAGTGCTGGTACGGCTGGTGCGCCGACAGCATGTCGTTGTAGGCCGAGACGATGGCCACGTTGGCGGCGTTCATCATCCGCAGGCTGTGTTTGTCCTCGGCGCCGCAGCCGGCCACGCCGTGGGCGAAGTTGGCACATTGCAGGCGGGCGCGCATGGGACCGTCGCTGGCCGCGCCGCGAATCAGCTCCAGGTAGCGTTCACGGGTGGCACGGCTGCGTTCGACCAACCGTGCGGTGACCTCAAGGATGCGCGGATGCATGTACTGGACTCCAGGCTGACTGTAAGGGTGGCGTCGATGGGCATTTCCCCTTCAAACGATTGCGGCCTAGGCTCAAGGTAAGGGGGCCTGACGCGATCTGGGGGTGGTCTGCCCGACCACTCGTTGTAGGTTTAACAAAATACTGCCATCAAAAAGGCTTGTTTTCTATCAAGCAGTGAATAATCTTGTAATTCCAATAACAAAACCGTTTCAGTGAAGTGACCTTTTTGCCACAAGCTTCACTCGGACTGCCAGAGGTAATGCCATGACCCTTCGGATCGCCATCAATGGATTTGGCCGCATCGGACGCAACGTCCTGCGCGCACTCTATACCCAAGGCTACCGCCAGGACCTGCAAGTCGTCGCCATCAACGACCTGGGCGACAGTGCGATGAATGCCCACCTGCTCAAGTACGACAGCGTGCACGGCACGTTCGACGCTCAAGTCGAATCCGACCAGGAGAGCCTGACGGTCAATGGCGACCGTATCTCGGTCAGTGCCATTCGCAACCCGGCGGAGCTGCCCTGGAAGGCCGAAGCGGTGGATGTGGTGTTCGAATGCACGGGCTTGTTCACCGACCGCGCCAAGGCAGCAGCCCACCTGAGCGCCGGCGCAAGCAAGGTGATCATCTCGGCGCCCGCCAAGGGAGCCGACGCCACGGTGGTGTACGGGGTCAACCACGACACCTTGCGCGCCTCGCACCAGATCATCTCCAATGCTTCTTGCACCACCAACTGCCTGGCGCCGATCGCCCAGGTGCTCCACCGTGAGTTCGGCATCGAGCAGGGGCTGATGACCACCATCCACGCCTACACCAATGACCAGGTGCTCACCGACGTCTACCACACCGACCCCTATCGCGCGCGCTCGGCCACCCAGTCGATGATCCCGAGCAAGACCGGCGCCGCCGAGGCCGTGGGCCTGGTGCTGCCGGAGCTGGCCGGAAAGCTCACGGGCATGGCGGTGCGGGTGCCGGTGATCAATGTGTCGCTGGTAGACCTGACCGTCAACCTCAAGCGCGAAGCCAGCGCCGAGGAGGTCAACCAACTGTTCCTCGAAGCCAGCCGGCACTCACGCATCCTGGGCTACAACGCCCTGCCGCTGGTGTCCTGCGATTTCAACCATAACCCGCTGTCGTCGATCTTCGACGCCAACCACACCCGCGCCAATGGCCGGATGCTCAAGGTGATGGCCTGGTACGACAACGAATGGGGCTTCTCCAACCGCATGCTCGACAACTGCCTGGCGCTGTGCAACGCGGGTTGACCTGGCAGACCATCGCACGCTGCGCCAGTGCCTGACGGGTTCTTTTGTAGGACCTGGCGAAGCCTGCGACGGGTCGCAACACCGCGACACTTACCCACTCTTTACATCGATGAGGCTTGACCAAACCACAAGATGATAAGCATTATCATTTGCCTTTCGTCGGTCAGGTTTCCTCGTGAGTCAGTCTCGGTTCAACACAGTGTTCCTCACCCAGCGCCTCCCTTTGCTGCGCACGTTGCAGCGCATGGTGGGTAACCCCAGCACGGCCGAGGATCTGCTCCAGGAGACCTACCTGCGGGTCACCCGCGCCTTGGGCGAACGCCCCATCGAGCACTTGGAGCCTTTCGTGTTCCAGACTGCGCGCAACCTTGCGCTCGATCACCTGCGCGCGCGCCGCGTGCAGGCCCGCACGCTGGTTGACGATGTCCCTGACGAGGTGCTGCACAACGTCGCCGCGCCGACGAGCAGCAGCGAAGAGGCCGCTCACGCCGAGCAACTGCTCAAGCACCTGAGCGTCAGTCTCGATCAGCTCACCCCACGCCAGCAGCGCATTTTCATCCTCAGCCGACTGCATGGCGCCAGTTACCTGGAAATCGCCGAGCAGTTGAAGGTGTCCGCCAGCACCGTACAGAAAGAGCTGAAACTGATCATGGCCATCTGCGTGGGCGTCGCCGAGCGCCTGCGCTGAGCCGACCATTCGCCGGTCGGCAGCGCCCCCCACTTGCCACGCCTGCTCGCAGCCATGATCATTCGCGAAAAACCCACAGCAAGGATTTTCTGTGACAGACAGCCCTGCCCCTCGCCCGTCTCCCGACGCGCCTGATGCCCGAGCGCGTGCCATGGACGAAGCGCTGGACTGGCTGGTACGTCTGCAATGCGCCAGTGAGCAAGACACCCGGGATTTCGAAGCCTGGCTGGGCGCCGCCGCAGAGAACGCCGAAGCCTATGTCGAAGCCGAAGCCCTGTGGAACGGCGCACCGCTGCATCAGGCCGCCGTGCAATTGAACCACCGTCACCGCACCGCCTTGCGCGGTCGCCTGCGTACCCACTGGAAACCTTTGGCCACCGCCGCCGTGCTGCTGGTCGGGCTGCTTACCTTCGGCAACCTGCCCGTGCGCCTGCAGGCCGACCACTTGACCGTGGTCGGCGAACGTCAGCGCCTGCAACTGGACGACGGCGCCCAGGTATTGCTCAACACCAATTCAGCCTTCGCCAACGACCTGCGTGACGGCCGCCAGGTCGCACGTCTGTTGCAAGGCGAGGCTTACTTCCAGGTACCGGGCAACAGCCCTGCCCCGCTGGAGTTGGAAGCAGGCCCACTGCGCGCGCAGGCACAAGACACCGACTTCGCCGTGCGTTACCTCGATGGCGAAGCGCAAGTGCGGGTGCAGCGTGGCGATATCGACTTGCAGGGTGCCCGTGACCAGCGCATCCGCCTGTCGGCCGGCGACAGCATCAGCGTCGGCCCTCAGGGGTTCGGCCAGCGCCAACGCCCGGACATGCACAAAGACCTAGCCTGGATCGAAGGCCGTCTGGTGTTCGAGAACTGCCCGCTCAGCCAAGTGCTTGCCGAAGTGCGCCGCTACTACCCCGGTTGGATCATCAACCGCAACCCGAAGCTCGAACAGGTTGCGGTGACCGGCAACTACCGCCTGGACCAACCTCTGGAAACCCTGCGCGCCCTGGCCCACATCACCTCTGCACAAGTGCATGAGTATCCGGCGCTGGTGATCCTCAATTGACGCCCTGAAGTTTTTTTACGCGATCGCGCCTTCCCGTCCGTCTCGTTATAGCCAATGCAACTGATTCTTGTTTGAAACAAGAACGGTCACCACCTATAACAGTTCGCGCGTCAGGGAGCGCCTTCGATGTCCACAGGTCCAACTCGCCCGTCCACCCCTTCCCGCCGCATGGGGCAATTGTCCCTGCTGACCCTGGCCCTGCTCGCCAGCGGCGCCTGCAGCCTGCCTACCCTGGCCGCAGAACCGGCCAATGCCAGCAGCCCACGCCTGGGCGACTACCGCTTTGCCATCGAGCAGCAGCCACTGGTCTCGGCGATCAACGCGTTCAGCCAGATCACCGGCTGGCAGGTCGGGTTCAGTGCCGAATTGGCCGAGGGCGTGTCGTCACCGGGGGTACGGGGCTCGCTGCCTGCTGAAGCCGCATTGCGCCGTCTGCTGCAAGGCACCGGGCTGAGCCTGCGCAAGATCGGCAACGCCAACGTGGTATTGGAGCGCCAGCAGGCCGGCAACACCATCGCCCTGCAGCAACTGACCGTGAGCGCCACCCGCAGCGCCCAGGACGTCAGCCAGGTGCCAAGCACCGTCAGCGTGCAGACCCGCGAGCAACTGGATCGCAGGAACGTCAACGACATCAAGGAACTGGTCCGTTACGAGCCCGGCGTCTCCGTCGGCGGCGTCGGCCAGCGCAGCGGCCTGAACGGCTACAACATCCGCGGCATCGATGGCGAACGGATCCTCACCCAGGTCGACGGCGTCTCGGTTCCGGATGGTTTCTTCTACGGCCCCTATGCCCAGACCCAACGCAACTATGTCGATCCCGAGATCGTCAAGCGCGTGGAGATCCTTCGCGGCCCAGCCTCGGTGCTCTATGGCAGCAATGCCATTGGCGGCGCGGTCAGCTACTTCACCCTCGATCCGGACGACATCATCAAGCCTGGCAAGGACATGGGCGCCCGCCTCAAGACCGGCTACAGCTCGGCCGATGAAAGCTGGCTGACCTCCGCCACCGCCGCCGGCCGCCAGGGCGACTTCGACGGCCTGTTGCATCTGAGCCAGCGCAACGGTCACGAAACCGAATCCTACGGCGAGCACGGTGGCACCGGCCTTGACCGCACCAAGGCCAACCCCGAGGATGCGCGCACCACCAACGTACTGGCCAAACTTGGCTGGAACTACGCCGAGGACGCGCGACTGGGCGTTACCTACGAGCGTTACAAGGACGATCGCGACCAGAATGTGCTCAGTGCCGTGGGTGGACCGTTCATTCCCGGCATGGGCGCTTCGAACATGTATCGCGCCCGAAGCGCCGATGACACCATCACGCGGGAACGCTTCGGCATCACTCATGAGTTCGGCCTCGACAGCCTGCTGGCCGATCACATGAAATGGAGCCTGAACTACCAGATCGCCAAGACCGATCAACGCACCGAGGAGCTGTACTTCGCCCGTGGCCGCGAAGTGCTTCGTGATCGGCAGACGACCTACAAGGACCGCCAATGGGTGCTCGATGCACAGCTCGACAAAGCGTTCACCGTTGGCGCCACCGACCATCTGCTGACCTACGGCACAACGCTCAAGCAAGAAAAAGTCACCGGTTCTCGTAGCGGTACGGGCGTCTGCCTGAATGTTGGTGGCTCCTGCACAGCCATCGGCCAGATCAGTCCCCCAGACAGCCTGGCCCGGGTCAGCGACTTCCCCGACCCGACCATCAACACCTACAGCCTGTTCGCCCAGGACGAGATCCGCTGGAACAACTGGACCTTCTTGCCGGGCGCACGCTACGACTACACCCGGCTCAAGCCGCACCTGACCGATGAGTTCCTGGCCACCCTGCCGACCTCGGGCAACACCACCGTCAGCGACAAACAGAAGAACTGGCACCGCGTTTCGCCCAAGCTGGGCGTCACCTACGCCTTCAACGACCACTACACCTGGTACGGGCAGTACGCCGAAGGCTTCCGCACGCCGACGGCCAAGGCATTGTATGGCCGCTTCGAGAACCCGGCCGGCGGCTATGTGGTCCAGCCGAATCCGAACCTTGAGCCGGAAAAGAGCAAAAGCTACGAGACCGGCCTGCGCGGCAACTTCGATGCGGGCAACTTCGATGTCGCCGTCTTCTATAACAAGTACCGCGATTTCATCAATGAAGACGCCCTGCTCAACGGCAACGACGCGCTCGACTTCCAGGCGCAGAACATCAAGCACGCCACCATCAAGGGCACCGAGGTCAGAGGTCGTCTGAACCTGGATCGCTTTGGCGCACCGCAAGGCCTGTACACCCAAGGCTCGGTGGCCTACGCCTATGGCCGCAACGATGACACCGGCCAGCCGCTGAACAGCGTCAACCCACTCACTGGCGTGTTTGGCCTGGGGTATGAGCAGGACAGCTATGGCGGCCTGCTGAGCTGGACATTGGTCAAGCGCAAGAACCGCGTCGACGACACCACGTTCTTCTCCCCCGACGGCAGCACTTCGCGCTGGCGTACTCCCGGCTATGGCGTGCTCGACCTGAGCGGCTTCTACAAGATCACGGACGATTTGACCGTCAATGCCGGTCTGTACAACCTGACCGACAAGAAGTACTGGCAGTGGGATGACGTACGCAGCTATGCCACTGTCGGCCAGAACGGCCAGAGCGAAGCCGCCGTCACCCAGCCCGCCAACCTCGATCGCCTGACCGCGCCGGGACGCAACTTCGCCATCAATTTGATCTGGGATATCTGAGCGCCGTCGTGCGACGGCACCGCATCGCCTGCTTCGCGGCTGAAGCCGCTCCCACAGGGACTGCGCCGGTCTCAGGATCGACGCGGTACCAGTGGGGCCTTCACCCCTCTGCAAACACCTTTTTTACGGTCGGACCCGACCCGATTCGTCTCGTCTAGAGCCCTCATCTGCCAAGGACCTTTCCATGACCGCCACCCCCGCCCTGCGCTCGCAGCGCCTGAACCAGGTCACCCACGCACCGCATACCGAGCTGGACGCCCTGGTCAAATCCCACAAGCCATTCGACAGCCGCGAAAGCTTCGCCCGCTTCGTGGTCGCCCAGTACCTGTTCCAGTCCGAACTGCAGGCCCTGTACAACGACCCGCGACTGATCGCCATCGTGCCGGACCTGGCCCAGCGCTGCCGTGCCGAGCAGGCACGTCTGGACCTGGCCGACCTGGACACCGACGTTCCCGCCCCTTTGCCCGGCGCGTTGCAAGGGCCGAGCCTGGGCCAGGCCTTGGGCTGGATCTTCGTCTCCGAAGGCTCCAAACTGGGCGCCGCGTTCCTGATCAAGCGTGCCGTGGCTCTTGGGCTGTCCGACAGCTTCGGCGCCCGTCATCTGGGCGAGCCGGCCGGTGGTCGCGCCGAAGGCTGGAAGCAGTTCACCCGAATCCTCGATAACCTCGAGCTTTCGGCCGAGGAGGATGCCGCCGCCGAACGTGGCGCAGTGGCGGCCTTCGAGCGCTTCACCGAGCTGCTCAAGCATGCCTATGCCGCGGATGCCGCACTGGCCTGAGAGGCTTCACCCGGTCACCGCTCCGTTGGCCGGACCGTTTTTTCGCAGTGAGACCATGACCCGACCAGCCCGCTCGAAACTCGCCCGCCTGCTCTACGCAATCCTGGCCTATGTCAGCTTGGGTATTGGGCTGGTCGCGATCGTCGTACCCGGCCTGCCCACCACCGAATTCATTCTCCTGGCCGCCTGGGCAGCGACTCGCAGCTCCCCGCGTCTGAGCGCCTGGCTGGAAAACCATCGGCTGTTCGGGCCGATCCTCCATAACTGGCGCAATGGCAAGGTGATCCAGCGCCGTGCCAAGGTCAGCGCCACGCTCAGCATGCTGCTGTGCGCGGGGCTGATGCTGACGTTCTTCGAGCATCGCTGGCCAGTGTTTCTGGCCATTGGCGGCATGACCCTGGGCAATCTGTGGATCTGGTCGCGCCCAGAGCGACCTGTCCCGCCCTGCCCCTCACAAACTCAGCACCCCTGAATACAAGCCGTAGGCCGCTAGCCCCGCTCCGGCCAGCACCGCTGCGAAGATCAGCTTTTCCCAGCCAGTGAACAACGCCTTGCCTTGTTCGTGCTTGGCTCGGGCGAACAGGATCACGCCCGGCGCATAGAGCAGGGCCGAGAGCAGCAGGTACTTGAGCCCCCCGGCATACAGCAACCAGACGGCATAGAGCAGCGCCACCAGGGCGACTACCATGTCCTTGCGACGCAACTGCGGCTGCTCGGCATAGCCTTCGCCACGCAGGGTCAGCAGCACCGCGTAGGCCGCCGACCAGAAGTACGGCACCAGAATCATCGACGACGCCAGGTAGATCAGGCTGGTGTAGGTGCCCGCCGAGACCAATGTGATCAGCAGGAAGCCCTGAATCATCACATTGGTCAGCCACAGGGCGTTGGCCGGTACATGGTTGGCGTTCTCCTTGGCCAGGAAACGCGGCATGGTCTGGTCCCGCGCCGTGGCAAAGAGGATCTCGGCGCACAGCAGCGCCCAGGAAAGCAGCGCACCCAGCAGCGATATCGCCAAGCCAATGCTGATCAGCAAGGCGCCCCAGGGCCCGACGATGTGTTCCAGCACCGAAGCCAACGAGGGGTTCTGCAGATTGGCCAGCTCTGGCTGGGTCATCACCCCCAACGACAGCACATTGACCAGCACCAACAATGCCAGCACCCCGAGAAAGCCGATGACCGTGGCCTTGCCCACGTCCGAGCGATGCAGCGCCCGCCCCGAATACACACTGGCGCCCTCGATGCCGATGAACACGAACACGGTCACCAGCATCATGTTGCGCACCTGCTCCAGCACGTTGCCGAACTTGGGGTTGCTCAGCCCCCAGATGTCACGGGTGAAGATATCGGCCCGGAAGGCGAAGGCGGCAATGACGATGAAGATCAGCAGCGGCACCACCTTGGCCACGGTGGTCACCTGGTTGATGAACGCCGCTTCCTTGATGCCGCGCAGCACCAGAAAGTGCACTGCCCACAACAGCAAAGACGCACAGGCGATGGCTACCGGCGTATTGCCCTCGCCGAAGACCGGGTAGTAGAAACCCAGGGTGCTGAACAGCAACACGAAATAGCCCACATTGCCCAGCCATGCGCTGATCCAGTACCCCCAGGCCGAGGAAAAGCCCATGTACTCGCCAAAGCCGGCCTTGGCGTAGGCGTACACCCCTGAGTCCAGCTCCGGCTTGCGGTTGGCCAGGGTCTGGAACACGAACGCCAGTGCCAGCATGCCCACGGCAGTGATGCCCCAACCGATCAGCACCGCGCCCACATCGGCGCGCGCCGCCATGTTCTGCGGCAACGAAAAGATCCCACCGCCGATCATCGAGCCGACCACCAGCGCGATCAACGCACCCAGGCGTAGCTTCTGTCCCGGTTCACTCATAGGGCTCCCCTTTGGGCTGTTGTCATACGCATGAAACACCTTGTTGATTCTTATAACGGAGCGGTCAACTCATATTAGACCAAGCGATCAAGGCTAAAACCCTCATAACGAGTCGGTCTATATAATTGGCATTAATACTGCGCCTTCCATGAGGCAGGTCAGTGACAAACATAGTTAAGACGGGGTTTTCTCGAAAATTTGCTTATTGCCCAAAAGCGGCTAGCTTGAAACCTCGCAGGCCACACGAGCTTTTGCTCTAGAAGGACACGGAGGTGCCAGCGCATAAGGCCTGCAGCATAAGCAGTCGGCACTCTCCAGGAGTCATGTGAAGGAGTTTTCCTACTTCGCATCACCATGAAACTGACCCATGTCAGCACATGGCACAGGCGTCGGATTTACTCTGAGGTCAACTTTCTCCTGGCATGGAGTTGTTAAATGTCTGATTCTCCCGGAAAACTAAAACTGGGTGCACTTGTTGCACTTGTCGTCGGTTCCATGATTGGCGGCGGGATATTTTCGTTGCCGCAAAACATGGCCGCCAGCGCCGGTGTCGGTGCTGTATTGATCGGCTGGGCCATCACGGCGGTCGGCATGTTGACCCTCGCCTTCGTGTTCCAGACGCTGGCCAATCGCAAACCGGATCTGGACGGCGGGGTGTATGCCTACGCCAAGGCAGGGTTCGGCGACTACATGGGCTTTTCCTCAGCCTGGGGCTACTGGATCAGCGCCTGGCTGGGCAACGTCGGCTACTTCGTCCTGTTGTTCAGCACCTTGGGCTATTTCTTCCCGATCTTCGGTGAGGGCAACACGCCGGCGGCCGTGATCGGCGCCTCGATCCTGCTGTGGGCGGTGCACTTTCTGGTACTGCGCGGCATCAAGGAAGCGGCGTTCATCAACCTGGTCACCACCGTGGCCAAGGTCGTGCCACTGGCGCTGTTCGCGCTGATCTGCCTGTTCGCCTTCAAGCTGGACATTTTCACCGCCGACATCTGGGGTAAAGGCTCCCCTGACTTAGGCAGCGTGATGGACCAGGTGCGCAACATGATGCTGGTCACCGTATGGGTGTTCATCGGCATCGAGGGCGCGAGCATCTTCTCCTCCCGGGCGGAAAAACGCTCCGACGTAGGTAAGGCTACCGTCATCGGTTTCATCACCGTGCTGCTGTTCCTGGTGCTGGTCAACGTACTGTCGCTGGGCGTGATGACCCAACCGGAACTGGCCAAGCTGCAGAACCCCTCGATGGCTGCCGTGCTCGAGCACGTGGTCGGGCACTGGGGCGCGGTGCTGATCAGCGTCGGGCTGATCATCTCGCTGCTCGGTGCGCTGCTGTCATGGGTGCTGCTGTGCGCCGAGATCATGTTCGCCGCGGCCAAGGACCACACCATGCCGGAGTTCCTGCGCCGCGAGAACGCCAACCATGTACCGGCCAATGCGCTGTGGCTGACCAACGCCATGGTGCAGATCTTCCTGGTCATCACCCTGTTCTCCAACAGCACCTATCTGTCGCTGATCTACCTCGCCACCTCGATGATCCTGGTGCCTTACCTGTGGTCGGCGGCCTATGCGGTGCTGCTTGCGGTACGGAGCGAAACCTACGAACAGGCCCTGGCCGAACGCCAGAAAGACCTGATCATTGGTGGCATCGCCCTGCTGTACGCCATCTGGCTGCTGTATGCCGGCGGCGTGAAATACCTGCTGCTCTCGGCCCTGCTCTATGCCCCTGGCGCGATCCTGTTCGCCAAGGCCAAGCGCGAGGTCGGCCAACCGATCTTCACCTCGGTTGAAAAACTGATCTTTGCCGCCGTCGTGGTGGGCGCCCTGGTGGCCGCCTACGGACTCTACGACGGCTTCCTGACGCTTTGATCCACGTCTTCGCATTCTTGGAGGAATGAACATGTCCACGGAAAAACAGAAGTACGGTGTCCACTCCGAAGCCGGCAAACTGCGCAAAGTGATGGTGTGCGCTCCAGGTCTTGCTCACAAGCGCCTGACCCCGAGCAACTGTGACGAGCTGCTGTTCGATGACGTGATCTGGGTCGACCAGGCCAAGCGCGACCACTTCGACTTCGTCACCAAGATGCGCGAGCGCGGCGTCGAGGTGCTGGAGATGCACAACCTGCTCACCGACATCGTGCAGAACCCCGAAGCACTGAAATGGATCCTCGACCGCAAGATCACCCCTGACACCGTCGGTGTCGGCCTGACCAACGAAGTGCGCAGCTGGCTGGAAGGCCTGGAACCGCGTCACCTGGCCGAATTCCTGATCGGCGGTGTGGCCGGCCAGGATCTGCCGGAAAGCGAAGGTGCCAGCGTGGTCAAGATGTACAACGACTACCTGGGCCATTCCAGCTTCATCCTGCCACCTCTGCCCAACACCCAATTCACCCGCGACACCACCTGCTGGATCTACGGCGGCGTGACCCTCAACCCGATGTACTGGCCAGCACGACGCCAGGAAACCCTGTTGACCACCGCCATCTACAAGTTCCACCCCGAGTTCACCAAAGCCGACTTCCAGGTCTGGTACGGCGACCCGGACAAAGACCACGGTCAGGCCACCCTCGAAGGCGGCGATGTGATGCCGATCGGCAAGGGCATCGTGTTGATCGGCATGGGCGAGCGCACCTCGCGCCAAGCCATCGGCCAACTGGCACAGAACCTGTTCGCCAAAGGTGCGGTGGAGAAAGTCATCGTCGCCGGGCTGCCTAAATCTCGCGCGGCCATGCACCTGGACACCGTGTTCAGCTTCTGCGACCGCGACCTGGTCACGGTTTTCCCGGAAGTGGTCCGCGAAATCGTGCCGTTCATCATTCGCCCGGACGAAAGCAAGCCTTACGGCATGGACGTGCGCCGCGAGAACAAGTCGTTCATCGAGGTGGTCGGCGAGCAACTGGGCGTCAAGCTGCGCGTGGTCGAGACCGGCGGCAACAGTTTCGCTGCCGAGCGCGAACAGTGGGATGACGGCAACAACGTGGTGGCGGTCGAGCCCGGCGTGGTCATCGGCTACGACCGCAACACCTACACCAATACCCTGCTGCGCAAGGCCGGAATCGAAGTCATCACCATCAGTGCCGGCGAACTGGGCCGGGGCCGTGGCGGCGGCCACTGCATGACCTGCCCGATCGTTCGCGACCCAATCGACTACTAACGACCATTTCCCCGGCCGTCCTCACAAGGCGACGGCCGGGCCGACCCGAACTCAAGGAGAACCGTCATGGCGTTCAACATTCACAACCGCAACCTGCTCAGCCTCGAACACCACACCACCCGCGAGCTGAAATACCTGCTGGACCTGTCCCGCGACCTCAAGCGCGCCAAGTACACCGGCACCGAACAACAGCACCTGAAGGGCAACAACATCGCCCTGATCTTCGAGAAGACCTCGACCCGCACCCGCTGCGCCTTCGAAGTCGCCGCCTATGACCAAGGCGCCAACGTCACCTACATCGACCCGAACTCCTCGCAGATCGGCCACAAAGAGAGCATGAAGGACACCGCTCGCGTGCTGGGCCGCATGTACGACGCCATCGAGTACCGTGGCTTCAAGCAGGAAATCGTCGAGGAGCTGGCCAAGTTCGCCGGTGTGCCGGTGTTCAACGGTCTCACCGACGAGTACCACCCGACCCAGATGATCGCCGACGTGCTGACCATGCGTGAGCACAGCGACAAGCCGCTGCACGACATCAGCTATGCCTACCTGGGCGATGCCCGCAACAACATGGGCAACTCGCTGCTGCTGATCGGCGCCAAGCTTGGCATGGACGTGCGCATCGCCGCGCCCAAGGAACTGTGGCCTCATGACGATCTGGTCCAGCGCTGCAAGCAGTACGCCGAAGAAAGCGGCGCACGCATCACCCTGACCGAGGACGCCAAGGCTGCGGTCAAGGGCGTCGACTTCATCCACACCGATGTCTGGGTGTCGATGGGCGAGCCGGTCGAAGCCTGGGGCGAGCGCATCAAGCTGCTGCTGCCCTACCAGGTGAACAAGGAACTGATGAAGTCCACCGGCAACCCTCGCACCAAGTTCATGCACTGTCTGCCGGCATTCCACAACTCCGAGACCAAGGTCGGCAAGCAGATCGCCGAACAGTACCCGCACCTGGCCAACGGCATCGAAGTCACCGAGGACGTATTCGAGTCGCCAGCGTGCATCGCCTTCGAGCAGGCGGAAAACCGCATGCACACCATCAAGGCGATCCTGGTGTCGACCCTGGCTGATCTCTAACGCTATTGGCTGCAAGCTTCAAGTTCCAAGCCACAAGAAACGCGGCGCCTCACACCGACCCGCCTCTGCTTGCAGCTTGCGACTTGAAGCTTGAAGCTGACCTGAGAAGGACATTCACCATGCGTATCGTTGTTGCATTGGGCGGCAACGCCCTGCTGCGTCGCGGCGAGCCCATGACCGCTGAAAACCAGCGCGCCAATATCCGCACCGCCACCGAGCAGATCGCCAAGATCCATCCTGGCAACGAACTGGTCATCGCCCACGGCAATGGTCCGCAAGTCGGCCTGCTGTCGCTCCAGGGCCTGTCCTACAAACCCGACGAGGCTTACCCGCTGGACGTGCTGGGTGCCGAGACCGAAGGCATGATCGGCTACATGATCGAACAGGAGCTGGGCAACCTGCTGGCCTTCGAAGTGCCGTTCGCCACGCTGCTGACCCAAGTGGAAGTGGATGCCAACGACCCAGCCTTCAAAGACCCGACCAAGTTCATCGGCCCGGTCTACAGCAAGGAAGAGGCCGAGCGCCTGGCCAAGGAGAAAGGCTGGGTGGTCAAGGCCGACGGTGACAAATACCGCCGCGTAGTGGCCAGCCCCAAACCCAAGCGCATCTTCGAAATCCGCCCGATCAAGTGGCTGCTGGAAAAGAGCAGCATCGTGATCTGCGCAGGCGGCGGCGGCATCCCTACCATGTACGATGAAAACCGCAAGCTCAAAGGCATCGAAGCCGTCATCGACAAGGACCTGTGCTCGGCCTTGCTGGCCGAACAACTCGATGCCGACCTGCTGGTGATCGCCACCGACGTCAACGCCGCATACATCGACTTCAACAAGCCGACCCAGAAAGCCATTGCCCAGGCCCACCCCGACGAACTGGAACGCCTGGGCTTTGCCGCCGGCTCCATGGGGCCCAAGGTGCAAGCGGCCTGCGATTTCGCCCGCCACACCGGCAAGGTGGCGGTGATCGGCTCGCTGTCGGACATCGAAGAGATTGTCAAAGGCACCGCCGGTACCCGCGTGTCCACCGCCAAGCCGGGGATCAGCTACCGTTGAATGCAGTAGGCGGGCGTCCGACGCCCGCCGTTTTCGACCTTCCAGAGGAGCGTGTCAATGGCCCAATACCACCCCGGTCATGTCCATATCGAGCGCACCGCGCTGAACAAGAATGACCACAGCTATGACTTGAACATCGAATACGAGGCCGCGTCGGACCCCAAGGAAGGCAGAGGCATCCAGTTCCACATGCACGGCATCATCGAGGGCAAGACGGTCGAGGAAAAATTCTTCCTGGCCAAGGACCAGGTGCTGCCCAGCTTCCTCATGCAACTCTCCCGCCGGGCCCAGTCCTACCTGGCGCCGCCCAAGAAGTTCGAGAACCTGGGTTCGCCGCACAAGATCTACGACTGGATGTTCAAGGACATCCGCGAAAAGCTGGACGTGAAATCGGGCGACCCGATCAAGCCTGAACACCTGGAATGACTTCACGATCAGGGGCCGCACAGCGGCCCCGGCAATATTGGGCTTGATCGACCGACCGAGGCATACTACCGCCCTCCCCTGGCCACAGCCCCCTCAACCCCATGCGCATCCACGTCAGTTTCATCGACCGCGTCGGCATCACCCAGGAAGTCCTGGCCCTGCTCGGTGCCCGCAATCTCAACCTGGACGCCGTGGAGATGGTGCCGCCGAACGTCTACATCGATGCGCCCACCCTTAGCCCTGCCGTGCTCGAAGAGCTCCACGATGCGTTGTTCGAAGTCCAGGGCGTGCAGTCGGTGGAAGTGGTCGACATCCTTCCCGGCCAACGCCGACACCTGCAGCTCGATGCTCTACTGGCCGCCATGAGCGACCCGGTGCTGGCGGTGGACAGCGCAGGCAAGGTGCTGCTGGCCAACCCGGCGTTGATCGCCCTGTGCGGGCGCGAATCGGCCGGGCGCTCCGTGGGCGAGCTGTTCAATGACCCAGGTCTGCTGCAGGCTCTGCTGGACAACAATTTCCACCTGCCGATGCGCGAGATGCAGCTCAATGGCCAGAGCTTGCTGCTCGACGCTACACCGATCACCCATGCTGGCGGTCTGCTCACGCTTTACCCGCCGAACCGCATGGGCGAACGCCTGTCGGCCCTGCATCACGACCATGCCGAAGGGTTCGATGCCTTGCTCGGCGACTCCCCGGCGATCCGCACCCTCAAGGCCCGCGCCCTGCGCGTCGCGGCCCTGGACGCGCCACTGCTGGTGCACGGCGAGACCGGCACCGGCAAGGAGTTGGTGGCCCGTGCCTGCCATGCCATCAGCAGTCGCCATGCCGCGCCATTCCTTGCGTTGAACTGCGCGGCCCTGCCCGAGAGCTTGGCCGAAAGCGAGCTGTTCGGCTATGCCCCAGGGGCATTCACCGGGGCACAACGCGGCGGCAAGCCGGGGCTGATGGAGCTGGCCAACCAGGGCACCGTGTTCCTGGATGAGATCGGCGAAATGTCGCCTTACCTTCAGGCCAAGCTGCTGCGTTTTCTGAGTGACGGGAGCTTTCGCAGGGTCGGCGGCGACCGGGAAATCAAAGTGGACGTGCGCATCATCAGCGCCACCCACCGCGACCTGGAGCGCATGGTGGCCGAGGGAAGCTTTCGCGAGGACCTGTTCTATCGCCTCAACGTGCTGAATCTGCAGGTTCCCCCCCTGCGCGAACGTGGCCAGGACATCCTGCTGTTGGCGCATTTCTTCATGCAACAGGCCTGCACACAGATCCAGCGCCCACCCTGCCGCCTGGCCCCGGCCACACACTCGGCGCTCTTGGCCAACCCGTGGCCGGGTAACGTGCGCCAATTGCAGAACGTGATCTTCCGCGCCGCAGCCATCAGCGAACATAGCCTGGTGGACATCGACGATCTGGACATTGCCGGCACCGCCGTGGCCCGTGGCCAGGACGGCGAAGTGGCCAGCCTCGAGCAGGCCGTGCAGGCCTTCGAGCGCGATCTGCTGCAGCGCCTCTACCTGAGCTATCCGTCCACCCGCCAATTGGCCAGCCGCCTGCAAACCTCCCACACCGCGATTGCCCAGCGGCTACGCAAGTACGGGATTCCAAACAAAGCATGAAGCGGGGCTCGCGCCTCGGTTCGACAGCGCCCCGCCAGCGTCGGGGTGACGCATAAAACCACAAAAATAACCGTCATAAGCCGATAACTTTCAGAATAAACCTACGTACTCGCGTAATGGCCGTCCCTAGAATGGCGCGCCCAAGTAAATATTCTTCTGAATTTACAAAGAGTACGCATCACATGCTTGAGCTCGATTTCTATGGGACACTCGTCGCCGCCTCCCTGGTGCTGCTATTAGGACGAGGCCTCGTTGCACGCATCGCTTTTCTGCGCACTTACAATATTCCCGAACCGGTCGCCGGTGGCTTGCTGGTCGCCGTGGTGTTATTGGGACTGCGCAGTTTCGATATCCAGGTCCAATTCGATACTTCACTGCAAACACCTTTGATGTTGGCATTCTTCGCCACCATCGGCTTGAGTGCGGATTTCGCCAGCCTGAAGAAAGGCGGCCGTGTCGTCGGCATCTTCCTGCTGGTGGTCACCGGATTGCTGGTGGTCCAGAACGCCATGGGCATCGGACTTGCCACGGCGCTTGGATTGGACCCGCTGATGGGCTTGCTGGCAGGTTCGATCACCTTGTCGGGCGGGCACGGCACAGGCGCTGCGTGGGGAGCCACCTTCAGCGAGAAGTTCGGTCTGGCCTCAGCGTCCGAACTGGCACTGGCCTCCGCCACGTTCGGCCTGGTGTTGGGCGGTTTGATTGGTGGTCCGGTCGCACGCTTGCTCATCGCCCGCGTCCAGACGCCGGGTGTCGAGCAAGAGACGCCCCGCTTGCCACAGGGGTTTGAACAACCCAACAAAGAGCGCCTGATCACACCCTTTTCTCTGATCGAAACCATCGCGCTGATTTCGGTCAGCTTACTGGCAGGTTCCCTATTGAATAAGTTTCTGCACGGGACCGCATTCGAACTACCGACCTTCGTGTGCGTCTTGTTCGTAGGCGTACTGCTACGAAACGGGCTTTCGATGTTTGGTTTGTATCAAGTATTCGAGCGCGAAGTTTCGGTCATGGGCAATGTCAGTTTGTCGTTGTTTCTGGCCATTGCATTGATGTCGCTGAAGTTATGGGATCTTGCGGCGCTGGCATTGCCGTTCTTCATTCTTTTGGCAGTCCAGGCATTGGTGATGGCGCTCTTTGCGATCTTCGTGACTTTCAGGGTCATGGGCCGCAACTATGATGCTGCCGTACTTGCAGCCGGCCATTGCGGTTTTGGCCTGGGCGCCACGCCAACGGCGATTGCCAATATGCAGGCTGTGACGCAACGCTATGGCCCATCGCAGATAGCGTTTCTGGTGGTGCCGATGGTGGGGGCATTCTTCATCGACATCATCAACGCCATTGTCATCAAGCTGTACTTGGCGTTGCCATTTTTTGCCGCCGTGTAACGACCAACTGAATCATCGGGACACGCGGCAGCAGCAGGACGGCCCTGGTCGCAGCGGCAATTTTTACGCTCTTTTTACACTCACCAAAAGCAGTTGAAACGATACTGGCTGCGCTTGCTGCTTGAACGGTCCATGCCGGCGTTGCGCCTCTGCGTAGCGCCAGCATGGACCGTTCAGGCGCCAGGGAAGCGCGCAGCACAGGGAAGGCACGCGCTCTCGACCCGCCCGTCCAGAGAAGTCATCCGTGAGCCAGACTGCGACCACTGCACATCAAACCCTTCCCAGCAAAACCTCAGGCGTCGGCATGCTCGTTGCCGCAGTCGGCGTGGTGTATGGCGACATCGGTACCAGCCCGTTGTACACCCTCAAAGAAGTCTTCTCAGGCCACTACGGCGTCCAGGTCAACGCAGCCGGCGTATTGGGCGTGCTGTCGTTAGTGTTCTGGTCGTTGATCTGGGTCGTCTCGATCAAATACGTGTTGTTCATCCTGCGGGCCGACAACCAGGGCGAAGGCGGCATCATGGCCCTGACGGCGCTGGCGCACCGGGCCGCGGCGCCTTATGCGCGACTGAGCCGAGTGCTGGTGTTGCTCGGCCTGTTCGGCGCTGCCTTGTTCTATGGCGACAGCATGATCACTCCAGCGATTTCCGTGCTGTCGGCGGTCGAAGGGCTGCAACTGGCCTTCGATGGCATCGAGCATTGGGTCGTGCCCGTCTCGGTGGTGGTACTGGTCGCGCTGTTCATGATTCAGCGACACGGCACAGCGCGCATCGGCATCCTCTTCGGGCCGATCATGGTGCTGTGGTTCGTGGTGCTCGGGGCGCTTGGCGTTCATGGCATCGCGCAGCGCCCAGAGGTATTGCAAGCGCTCAATCCCACTTGGGCGGTGCAGTTCTTCGTTGTCCACCCGGGCATGGGTGTCGCCATTCTGGGGGCGGTGGTACTGGCATTGACCGGCGCGGAGGCGCTCTATGCCGACATGGGGCATTTTGGCCGCAAGCCCATCGCGCGGGCCTGGTTTGTGTTGGTGTTGCCCGGGTTGGTGCTGAACTACTTCGGGCAGGGCGCGTTGATCCTGGGCAACCCAGACGCCGTGCGCAACCCGTTCTATCTGCTGGCGCCCGGCTGGGCCTTGTTGCCGATGGTCGGGCTGGCCACCCTTGCCACCATCATTGCCTCACAAGCGGTGATTTCCGGCGCCTTTTCCCTCACCCGCCAGGCGATTCAGTTGGGCTATGTACCGCGCATGTTCATCCAACACACGTCCAGCGAGGAACAGGGCCAGATCTACATTGGTATGGTGAACTGGGCACTGATGGTCGGCGTCGTACTACTGGTGATCGGCTTCGAATCCTCCAGCGCCCTGGCTGCCGCCTATGGCGTGGCCGTCACCGGCACCATGCTGATCACCACGCTGCTGTCATCGGCGGTGGTGCTGTTGCTGTGGAAGGCGCCGCGTTGGTTGGCCGTTCCCTTGTTGCTGGGCTTCTTGCTGGTCGACAGCCTGTACTTTTCCGCCAACGCGCCGAAAATCCTGCAAGGCGGAGCCTTCCCGGTCATCGCCGGGGTTGCCCTGTTCGTGCTGATGACCACCTGGAAGCGCGGCCGCCGGATCATCGTCGAGCGACTCGACGAAAGCGCACTGCCGCTCGACCTGTTCATCGCCAGCCTGCAGTTCCAGCCTCCGCATCGGGTACAAGGTACGGCGGTGTTCCTCACTGCCAGGGCCGAGGCGGTGCCCCATGCGCTGCTGCACAACCTGCTGCACAACCAGGTGCTGCATGAACAGGTTGTCCTGTTGACCGTCATGTCCGAAGACGAGCCGCGTGTCAGCGCCAACAAACGCTTCGAGGTCGAGGCTTTCGGCGAAGGCTTCTTCCGCGTGACCCTGCACTTTGGCTTCATGGAGGAGCCGGACGTACCGAAGGCGCTAGGCGGATGCCAACGCGACGGCCTCGATTTCGGCCCCATGCGTACCACCTACTTCCTCAGCCGCGAAACCGTCATCGCGACCAAGCGAATCGGCATGGCCCGGTGGCGTGAGTACCTGTTCGCCTTCTTGCTCAAGAATGCCAACAGCAACCTGAGGTACTTCAAGTTGCCGTTGAACCGGGTGATCGAACTCGGTACGCAGGTCGAGATGTGAGGCAAGGGGCCAAAGCCTGCCAAGCCGGCCGACGACACATCGGCCGGCAACCGCTATCACGTGCGCAGCAAGTGCACCGCTAACCCTACCAATGCGCACGCCAGCAGCACTTGAATGACACCACGCTTGAAGCGAAACAGCGCGATGGCCGCAGCGATGGCGATCAGCGCAGACGGCCAATCGAATGCACCACTGAAGCCCTGCGGCCAAAGCACGTGGTAACCGAAGAACAGCGCCAGGTTGAGAATGACGCCCACCACAGCAGCCGTGATGCCGGTCAGCGGCGCTGTGAACTTGATCTCGTTGTGCGTCGATTCCACCACCGGGCCGCCGGCGAGAATGAACAAAAATGACGGCAAAAAGGTGAACCAGGTGACCAGGCTCGCCGCCACTGCTCCGGCGAGAAACGGGTGCTCAGCGCCAAACATCGGATACACATACCCGCCGATGAAGCCAACGAAAGCAACCACCATGATCAGTGGGCCTGGCGTGGTTTCCCCCAGGGCAAGCCCATCGATCATCTGGGTGGGCGTGAGCCAACCGTAATGCCCGACAGCGCCCTGGTAGACGTACGGCAGCACCGCGTAGGCGCCGCCAAACGTCATCAGCGCGGCCTTGGTGAAGAACCAGCCCATCTGCGTGAGGGTTCCACTCCAGCCAAACGAGAGCGTCAGAAGCGCCATGGGCAGAGTCCAGAGCACCGCTCCGATCACAACCAGGCGCAACAGATGCTTCCACTGAAAACGTGCATGTGCGGGCGTGGGGGTATCGTCATCGATCACCGCCGGCCCATGGTTGCTCTTGGCCGCGCCATGTCCACCACCGATCACGAACGTGCTCGGCGCGAATCGCCCGCCCAGGTAGCCGATGATCCCCGCCACCAGCACGATCAGCGGGAACGGCACGTTGAGCGCGAAGATGGCCACGAATGACGCCGCAGCCATGGCCCATAGCCAGCCGTTCTTGAGCGCACGCGAGCCGATCCGGTGAGCCGCGTGCACGACGATCGCCGTCACCGCGGGCTTGATGCCGTAGAAAATCCCCGCCACCACAGGCACTTCACCGAAAGCAATGTAGACCCAAGACAAGCCGATCAGGATGAACAACGAAGGCAGCACGAACAGGGCGCCAGCGATCAACCCACCCCAAGAGCGATGCATCAGCCAACCGATGTAAGTGGCCAGTTGCTGCGCCTCGGGGCCTGGCAACAACATGCAGTAGTTCAACGCATGCAAAAAGCGCTTTTCGCTGATCCAGCGCCGCCGCTCCACCAGCTCCTGATGCATGATCGAGATCTGTCCAGCCGGCCCGCCAAAGCTGATGAACCCTAGCTTGAGCCAGAACAGGAAGGCTTCGAACCAACCGACCGGCTGCCGGGCAGCATGCGACGCCGACTGTTCGCTTACCGCGCTGGGTCTCTTGACCATAGGGTTTCCTCGTATGAGAGCGCCGTCAGACCCTCCGGCGACGTGCGGCGGGATCCGCGCGCAGCCGCGCTCGAGGCGATCATCGAGGCTTCTGAATTGTCGCGTTACATTAATCCGGACCGGACAAAAATCAACAGGATAGCCGCGATCGGAAACAGGACACCGCCGCAACCGTATCGATTTCGATACAACGTATTGAAATCGATACACGGCGCGTTGACACCGTCTACGCAACGGTTTGATCCGACAAGGCTTTTCAATCGTCGCTGCTGCGTAGCGATTTCATTACAGGCAGATGACCTAAGCGCACGCACATTCGGACTCACCCCCTGATTTACAAGGCCTGGAGTGACTTGGCCGCATTATTGCTACGGGAATTACAACCAAGAGCGCGGAACCACCGTGCCCACTTCCCTGCTTCGCGAGGATCCCCCATGAGCGAGTTGCGTTTCACCGAAGATCACGAATGGCTGCGCGTCGAAGCTGACGGCAGCGTCACCGTGGGCATCACCGCCTACGCCCAGAATGCCCTCGGCGATGTGGTTTTCGTGCAACTGCCGGAACTGCAGCACTACGACAAAGGCGCAGAAGCCTCCACCGTGGAATCGGTGAAAGCCGCCAGCGGCGTCTACATGCCATTGGCCGGCGAAGTGGTCGCAGTCAACGACCAGCTCGACGCAAGCCCTGAACTGGTCAACGAAGACCCGATGGGCGAAGGCTGGTTCTTCCGTTTCATCCCCGCCGATGCCAGCGCCATCAGTGGCCTGCTCGACCAAGGCGCCTATGATCGCCTGCTCAACGCCAACGACGACGCCTGAGGACCTGCCATGACCATCAACCTCGGCACCGCCAATGAATTCATCGCTCGCCACATCGGCCCACGCAGCGCCGATGAGCAGGCCATGCTCGCCGCCCTGGGCTTCGAGTCGCTGCAAGCCATGACCGCTGCGGTCATCCCTGACAGCATCAAAGGCACCAGCGTGCTCGGCGGCCACGACGGCCAGAGCGAGGCCGATGCCCTCGCCGACCTCAAAGCCATCGCCGGCAAGAACCAACTGTTCAAGAACTACATCGGTCAGGGCTACTACAACACCCATACCCCCGCACCGATCCTGCGCAACCTGCTGGAAAACCCGGCCTGGTACACCGCCTACACCCCCTACCAGCCAGAGATCTCCCAAGGCCGCCTGGAAGCGCTGCTCAATTTCCAGACCTTGATCAGTGACCTGACCGGTCTGCCGATCGCCAACGCCTCGCTGCTCGATGAAGCCACCGCCGCCGCCGAAGCCATGACCTTCTGCAAGCGCCTGTCGAAGAACAAGGCCGGCCATGCCTTCTTCGCTTCCAGCCATTGCCATCCGCAGACCCTTGACGTGCTGCGCACCCGTGCTGAACCGCTGGGTATCGAAGTGGTGGTTGGCGACGAGCGTGAACTGACCGATGTCAGCAGCTTCTTCGGCGCTCTGCTGCAATACCCGGCCAGCAATGGCGACGTATTCGACTACCGCGAGCTGGTACAGCGCTTCCATGGCGCCAACGCCCTGGTGGCCGTGGCCGCCGACCTGCTGGCCCTGACCCTGCTCACGCCGCCCGGTGAATTCGACGCCGACGTCGCCATCGGCAGCGCCCAGCGCTTCGGTGTGCCGCTGGGCTTCGGTGGCCCGCACGCGGCGTACTTCGCTACCCGCGACGCCTTCAAGCGCGACATGCCAGGCCGTCTGGTGGGCGTATCGATCGACCGTTTCGGCAAGACAGCCCTGCGTCTGGCCATGCAGACCCGCGAACAGCACATCCGCCGCGAAAAGGCCACCAGCAACATCTGCACCGCCCAGGTGCTGCTGGCCAACATCGCCAGCATGTTCGCTGTGTACCACGGCCCGGCTGGCCTCAAGCGCATTGCCGAACGCACCCACGCCCTGACCGCGATCCTGGCCGCCGGGTTCGAGCAGTTGGGCGTCAAGGTCGTCACCCGCGCCTACTTCGACACCCTGACCCTGGCCACCGGTGATGCCACCGCCCGCCTGCATGAACTGGCCCGCGCCCAGCGCATCAACCTGCGCCAGATCGATGCCGCCCATCTGGGCTTGTCTCTGGACGAAACCAGCACCCAGGCCGACGTCGAGACCCTGTGGCGCCTGTTCGCCGAAGGCAAGGCAGTACCGGCGTTCGACAGCTTGGCCGCCACCACTGCCTCGCGCCTGCCGGCCGCACTGCTGCGCCAGTCGGCGATCCTCGAGCATCCGGTGTTCAACCGCTACCACAGCGAAACCGAACTGATGCGCTACCTGCGCCGCCTGGCCGACAAGGACCTGGCGCTGGACCGCAGCATGATCCCGCTGGGCTCGTGCACCATGAAGCTCAACGCCGCCAGCGAAATGATCCCGGTGACCTGGGCCGAATTCGGCAACCTGCACCCGTTCGCGCCTGCCGAGCAGAGCCAGGGCTACCTGCAGATGACCACCGAGCTGGAAGCCATGCTATGCGCCGCCACCGGCTATGACGCCGTGTCGCTGCAGCCGAACGCCGGTTCCCAAGGCGAGTACGCAGGCCTGCTGGCGATCCGCGCCTATCACCGCAGCCGCGGCGAAGGCCATCGCGACATCTGCCTGATCCCCTCCTCGGCCCACGGCACCAACCCTGCCACCGCCCACATGGCTGGCATGCGCGTGGTGGTCACCGCCTGTGACGCCCGCGGCAACGTCGATGTCGAGGACCTGCGCGCCAAGGCCATCGAACACCGTGACCGCCTCGCCGCGATCATGATCACCTACCCGTCGACCCACGGCGTGTTCGAGGAAGCGATCGGCGAGATCTGCGCGATCATCCACGACAACGGCGGCCAGGTGTACATCGACGGCGCCAACATGAACGCCATGGTCGGCCTGTGCGCCCCCGGCAAGTTCGGCGGCGACGTCTCGCACCTGAACCTGCACAAGACCTTCTGCATCCCTCACGGTGGTGGCGGCCCGGGCGTCGGCCCGATCGGTGTCAAGTCGCACCTGGCGCCGTTCCTGCCGGGCCATGCGACGCTGGAGAACACCGAAGGCGCGGTCTGCGCCGCACCGTTCGGCAGCGCCAGCATCCTGCCGATCACCTGGATGTATATCCGCATGATGGGCGGCGCGGGCCTCAAACGCGCCTCGCAGATGGCGATCCTCAATGCCAACTACATCGCCCGCCGCCTGGAAGAGCACTATCCTGTCCTCTATACCGGCGGCAATGGCCTGGTCGCCCATGAATGCATCCTGGACCTTCGCCCGCTCAAGGACACCAGCGGCATCAGTGTCGACGACGTGGCCAAGCGCCTGATCGACTTCGGCTTCCACGCCCCGACCATGTCCTTCCCGGTGGCCGGCACCCTGATGATCGAACCGACCGAAAGTGAGTCCAAGGAAGAACTGGACCGTTTCTGTGACGCAATGATCCAGATCCGTGAGGAAATCCGCGCGGTCGAGAACGGCACTCTGGACAAGGACGACAACCCGCTGAAGAACGCCCCGCACACCGCGGCGGAGCTGGTCGGCGAGTGGGCCCACGGTTACAGCCGTGAGCAGGCGGTGTACCCGCTGCCGAGCCTGGTGGAGGCCAAGTACTGGCCGCCGGTGGGTCGGGTCGACAACGTGTTCGGCGACCGTAATCTGGTCTGCGCGTGCCCGTCGATCGAGAGCTACCAGGACGCCTGATAGCCCTTGCCCGCCACCTGACTTGGGTGGCGACCTGTGGGCGCGGGGTTACCCGCACATGCGAGGGTGGCTTAACCGCCGCGTTCGCGGGTAAACCTGCTCCCACAGAGCTCACCGTCCGCCCAATCAATCTGGCAGGAGGTCACCATGTCTTTGAGCGTTTTCGACCTGTTCAAGATCGGCATCGGCCCCTCCAGCTCCCACACGGTCGGCCCCATGCGGGCGGCCGCACGCTTTGCCGAAGGGCTACGCCGTGATGGCCTGTTGGCACAGACCGACAGCATCAAGGCCGAGCTGTATGGCTCGCTGGGAGCTACCGGCAAGGGCCATGGCAGCGACAAGGCTGTCCTGTTGGGCCTTGAAGGCGAGCATCCAGACACCATCGACACCGAATCGATTCCCGCGCGACTGCAGGCGATCCGCGACAGCGGCCGGCTGCGCCTGCTGGGTGAGCACGAGATCGGCTTCGTCGAAAAACAGCACCTGGCGATGATCCGCAAACCCCTGCCCTACCACCCCAACGGCATGATCTTCCGCGCCTTCGATGAAGCCGGATTGCAAATCCGTAGCCGGGAGTACTACTCGGTGGGTGGTGGTTTCGTGGTCGACGAGGACGCTGCCGGTCACGACCGGATCGTCGAGGACAGCACCGTGCTGCCCTACCCGTTCCGCACGGCCAAGGAACTGCTCGCCCACTGCAGCGAGCAGCACCTGTCGATCAGCCAGGTGATGCTGGCCAACGAAGCGGCCTGGCGCCCGGAGGGCCAGACGCGCGCACGCCTGTTGCATATCTGGCAGGTCATGCAGGACTGCGTCGAGGCGGGTTGCCGTCATGAGGGCATCCTACCCGGTGGGCTGAAGGTCAAGCGACGGGCTCCGGCGTTGTACCGCCAGCTCAGCCGGCATCCCGAGGCGAACCTGCGCGACGCCTTGTCGGTGCTCGACTGGGTCAACCTCTATGCGCTGGCGGTCAATGAAGAAAACGCCTACGGCGGACGGGTGGTCACGGCGCCCACCAACGGTGCGGCGGGCATCGTCCCGGCGGTCCTTCACTACTACATGCGCTTCGTGCCCGGCGCCAGCGAGGACGGGGTGGTGCGGTTTCTGCTCACCGCCGCCGCCATCGGCATCCTTTACAAGGAAAACGCCTCGATCTCCGGCGCCGAAGTCGGCTGCCAAGGGGAAGTCGGCGTGGCTTGCTCCATGGCCGCCGGTGCACTGTGCGAGGTCATGGGGGGCACCCCGCAGCAAGTCGAGAACGCTGCCGAAATCGGCATGGAACACAACCTGGGCCTGACCTGCGATCCGATCGGCGGACTGGTCCAGGTGCCCTGCATCGAGCGCAACGCCATGGGCTCGGTCAAGGCGATCAATGCGGTACGCATGGCCTTGCGTGGCGATGGGCAACATTACGTGTCGCTCGACAAGGTCATCCGCACCATGCGCCAGACCGGCGCAGACATGAAAAGCAAATACAAGGAGACCGCCCGCGGTGGTCTGGCCGTCAACATCATCGAATGTTGACCCGAACAAAAAACGAGGAGTCACCGATGTCCGAAACACTGCAAAAGACCCCCTTGCACGCCCTGCACCTGGAACTGGGCGCACGCATGGTGCCGTTCGCCGGCTACGACATGCCGGTGCAGTACCCGCTGGGCGTGCTCAAGGAACACTTGCACACCCGCGAGCAGGCAGGTCTGTTCGACGTCTCGCACATGGGGCAGATCCGTCTGCGCGGCAGCGATGCGGCCAAGGCCTTGGAATCGCTGGTGCCAGTGGACATCATCGACCTGCCGGTAGGCATGCAGCGCTACGCGATGTTCACCAACGAGCAAGGTGGCATCCTCGACGACCTGATGGTCGCCAACCTGGGTGACGACGAGCTGTTCCTGGTGGTCAACGCTGCCTGCAAGGACCAGGACCTGGCCCACCTGCAAAAGCACATCGGCTCCCGCTGCGAGATCGAGCCGCTGTTCGAGGAGCGCGCCCTGCTCGCCCTGCAAGGCCCGGCGGCGGTCAAGGTGCTCGAGCGCCTGGCGCCGGAAGTCGCCAGCATGACGTTCATGCAGTTCCGCCCTGTCACCTTGCTCGGCGCCGACTGCTATGTCAGCCGCTCGGGCTACACCGGTGAAGACGGTTACGAGATCTCGGTCCCGGCAGCCAATGCCGAAGCCTTGGCCCGCCGACTGCTGGCCGAGCCCGAGGTACAGCCGATCGGCTTGGGCGCCCGTGACTCGCTGCGCCTGGAAGCAGGTCTGTGCCTGTATGGCCACGACATGAACACCAGCACCACGCCGGTGGAGGCCAGCTTGCTGTGGGCCATCTCCAAAGTACGCCGCGCCGATGGCGAACGTGCCGGTGGTTTCCCTGGCGCCCACGCCATCTTCGAGCAGCAACGGCAAAGTGTTGCTCGCAAGCGTGTTGGCCTGCTGCCGCAGGAGCGCACCCCGGTTCGCGAAGGCGCACAGATCGTCGACGCAGACGGACGCACCGTCGGTGAAGTGTGCAGTGGTGGTTTCGGCCCGACCCTCGGTGCACCGGTCGCCATGGGATATGTCGAGAGCGAACATGCCGCGCTCGATACCGCATTGTTTGCTGTAGTGCGCGGCAAGCAGGTTGCCTTGAAGGTCAGCAAAATGCCTTTCGTTGCGCAACGTTACTATCGCGGTTGATTGACTGTGGGCAGGTTCGTCATATTCGTTTTCGAACCTGCCCAATAACTTTTGAACATAGCGCCAGCCCAGGCGCCATGCCGTTTCCGACAATTTTGTCGGTTATCGGAAAAACCCTGAATTCCGGCGGTCTGGAGGGCTTGTTTTTGTCGGCGGAGTTAGCGTAGAGTCACTGCACTGTGTTTGCATGGGTCGCAACAGTTCGTGACCTGGGCCAGTAGCTGAATCTGCTACAACCCGTTCGACGTCTCTTACTTTCCTGCAACCCAGCCCGGTAATCTTTTATATCGGATAGATATGAAAGTAACTGTCATCAAAAATTAAGCTTCATAGGAAACAAGACAATGGCTGAGCGTCAGAACGGTACCGTCAAGTGGTTCAATGACGAGAAAGGTTACGGCTTCATCACCCCAGAAAGCGGTCCGGATCTGTTCGTGCACTTCCGTGCCATCGAAGGCAACGGCTTCAAGAGCCTGAAAGAAGGCCAGAAAGTCTCCTTCGAAGCCGTGCAAGGCCAAAAAGGCATGCAAGCTGACAAGGTTCAGGTCATCGCCTAAGCGAGATCCAGACTCCCAAAAGCCCCTGCCAAGTGCAGGGGCTTTTTTTTGCCCGTAGAATAGCGGCTTCGTCATACGGAGCGTCATGCATGTCAAAGCCCCTGCTCACCCCTCAGGGTGACTTCCCCCCGGCTGGCCTGGGCCGTCGACTGGCCGCCATGTTCTATGACTTCCTGCTGTGTACCGCCCTGCTGATCGTGACAGCAGGCGTCTACAAGATGGTGCAGATGTCGATCATCGGCGAAGCCCGCATGCGCGAGCTGACCGAGGCCGGCGCCTTGGACGGCGACCCCCTGTTGTCGACCTTGCTGCTGTTCGCCCTCTTCGGTTTCTTCGCCAAGTTCTGGACCCACGGCGGTCAGACCCTGGGCATGCAGGTGTGGGGCGTGCGCGTGCAGAACGCCGATGGAAGCGCGATCAGCCTATGGCAGGCGCTGCTGCGCTTTGTCGTTTCCATCGCTTCCTGGCTATGCCTGGGGCTCGGGTTCTTCTGGGCGTTGATCGACAAGCGCAAGCGTGGCTGGCACGACATCTATTCGGACACACAGCTGGTGCGTGTGCCCAAGCGCAAGCCGTAATGTCGTAGCTACTACGCCCCCTCGCAGGCTTCGCCAGCTCCCGCAGGATCACCTCCGGCCGGCAGACTGCAAAAGCTGTGGGAGCGGATTTACCCGCCAAAGCAGAACGCCACCCACAAAAAAGCCGACCCTAGGGTCGGCTTTTTCATGTCGCTCGGGCCATTACCCTGCCCGACGCAACAACCACACACCCGCCAGCGCACAGATACCGGCCGGGATCACTACCGCCAGCAGCGGCGGGAAGCCGAATACCTGACTGGAAGGGCCGAGCAGGTCCTGGCCAATGCGGAACACGAAGCCCACCAGTACACCGGTGAACACACGCTGGCCCAGGGTCACGGAACGCAGCGGGCCGAAGATGAAGGAGATCGCCATCAGCACCAGGGCCGCGGTCACCATCGGTTGCAGCACTTTGGTCCAGAAGGCCAACCAGTAACGGGCGTTGTTCAGGCCCTGGTCGGACAGGTAGTGAATGTAGTCCCACAAACCGGTGATCGACAGGGATTCCGGCGCCAGGATCACTGTGTTGAGCAGTTGCGGCGTTACCGACACGTCCCAGCGCTCCTGCGGCGCCTTAACCACTTCGGTGTGGTCGCCACGGAAGTAGGTGGTGGCCACGTCGCTCAGCACCCAGTGGTCCTCGTTGTACTGCGCACGGCGCGCAAAGCTGGACGTCACGATGTGTCGCTCGGCGTCGAAGCGGTAGCGGGTCACCCCCAGCAGCAAGCCGTTGGGCTGCACCGAGTTGATATGCACGAACTCTTCGCCCTGGCGGTGCCACATGCCGCGCTTGGAGCTCTGCGCATCACCGCCACCCTGGGCCAGGGAGCGCTCGGCCTGGGCCTTGTTCTCGGTGACTGGCGCCACGTACTCGCCGATCAGCAGGCCGACCAACATCAGCACCAGCATGGGCTTCATCACCGCCCAGACGATACGGCCGATGGACACGCCAGCGGCGCGCATGATGGTCAACTCACTGCTGCTGGCCAGGCTGCCCAGGCCGATCAGGCACCCAATCAGCGCAGCCATCGGCAACATCTCGTACAACCGGCGCGGCGCGGTGAGCAGGACGAAACTGCCGGCATCCATCACGGTGTAGGTATCGCTCAGGTCGCTCATCTCGTCGATGAAGGCGAACAGCGAAGCCAGGCCAAGGATGATGCCCAGCACCGCCAGGATGGCCAGGAGCACGCTCTGGCCGATATAGCGATCCAGTTTAGCCATGGGCCACCTCCGTACGACGGGCGGCACGCTTGAGCTGCAGCGGCTCCCAGTACATCAGGCCCAGGCCGATCAGCAGGAACAGCCCGTGGACCCACCACATGCCCAGGGCGATCGGGATCTTGCCCTTCTCCAAGGCGCCGCGTACGGAAATGAGCATCGTCAGATAAGCCATGTACAGAAGAATGGCCGGCAGCAACTTGAGGAAGCGGCCTTGGCGTGGATTGACCCGGGACAGCGGCACCGCCAGCAGCGTCACGATGAACACCAGCAGCGGCAGGGAAAGGCGCCATTGCAGCTCGGCCTGTTCACGCAGACCGTCCTTGCCGAACAGCTCGGACGTCGGGATGGCTTCACGCTCGGTCACTTCTTCGCTGACTTCGGGCTTGGGCAGCAACACGCCATAGGTGTCGTACTTGATCGCGCGGTAATCGGCCTGGCCGGGGTTACCGTCGTAGCGATAGCCGTTTTCGAGGATCAGGTAGCGATTGCCGTCGGCCTGCACTTCCTGGTGCCCCTTCTCGGCGACCAGCACCGAAGGCGCACGGTCCTTGGTCTTGTCCTGGTTGAAGCGCTTCTCGGAAATGAACACACCACTCAGATTGACGCGATCGTCCGACAGCTGCTCGGTGTAGGTCACCCGCGAGCCATCGCGCAGGGTCTGGAAGCGCCCGGGCACCAGGGTATCGAACTCGGTGAGGGCGTCCTGCTGGTTGATGATCTGCTGCACCTGGGCAACGCCCTGGGGCGCCAGGCTCAGGCTCAGCCAGGCCACCAGCAGGGCGACCAGCGCGGCCGGCGCCATGGTCAGCGCCAGCAGGCGCTGCTGGCTCATGCCAGTGGCAGAAAGCACGGTCATCTCGCTTTCGAGATAGAGCCGGCCATAAGCCAGCAGGATGCCGAGGAACAGGCCCAAGGGCAGGATCAGTTGCAGGAAGCCCGGCAAACGGAAGCCCATGATCAGGAACAGCACGCTCGGATCGAGCACGCCCTGGGCGGCCTGAGCCAGGTACTTGATGAAGCGCCCGCTCATGATGATCACCAGCAGCACGGCGCTGACGGCGCTCAAGGTCACCAGGACCTCGCGGGACAGATAACGAAAGACGATCAAACCAGACACTCCTGGGTTGTCAGGGGCGCAGAGCCAAACAATGACTTGCCGGTTCGCCGACGGCGAACCTCCATATAAAGTGCGCGCATTATCCTGTGATTGACCGCGCCTGTCACTTGGCCGCGCATGACGGCGCATGTCGGGGTTGTCATCCAGGTTCCCCCAGGCTCAAACTGGCAGCTTTTCAAGTGGCACGCGACCTTGCGGCCACACCTGTTTCGGGCGCTTGCACGAGACTGCGCCAACTGACAGATCATTCGGGGACCCTGACATGGAACTGGTTGTAAAAAGTGTAGCCGCCGCCTCCTTGAAAACCGCCACCTTGGTGCTGGCCGTCGGTGAAGGGCGCAAGCTCGGCGACATCGCCAAAGCCGTCGACCAGGCCAGCAATGGCGCAATCAGCGCGGTGCTCAAGCGCGGCGACCTGGCAGGCAAGCCGGGCCAGACCCTGCTGCTGCACAGCCTGCCGGGCCTGAAGGCCGAGCGCGTGCTGCTGGTCGGCAGCGGCAAGGAAGCGCTGGGGGATCGCAGCTGGCGCAAGCTGGTCGCCAGTGTCGCCGGTGTGCTCAAGGGCCTGAACGGCAGCGACGCGGTGCTGGCTCTGGATGACGTCAGCGTCACCGCCCGCGACGCCCATTACGCCAAATACCGCCTGCTGGCCGAGACCCTGCTCGATGGCGAGTACGTGTTCGACCGTTTCAAGAGCCAGAAGGCCGAGCCCCGCGCCCTCAAGAAAGTCACCCTGCTGACCGACAAGCCCGGCCAGGCTGAAGTCGAGCGCGCCGTGAAGCACGCCAGCGCCATCGCCTCGGGCATGTCCTTCACCCGCGACCTGGGCAACCTGCCGCCGAACCTGTGCCACCCGACGTTCCTCGCCGAACAGGCCAAGGAGCTGGGCAAGGCGCACAAGAACCTCAAGGTCGAGGTGCTGGACGAGAAAAAGATCAAGGACCTGGGCATGGGCGCGTTCTACGCCGTTGGCCAGGGCAGCGACCAGCCGCCACGGCTGATCGTGCTCAACTACCAGGGCGGCAAGAAGAGCGAAAAACCGTTCGTGCTGGTCGGCAAGGGCATCACCTTCGACACCGGCGGCATCAGCCTCAAGCCTGGCGCCGGCATGGATGAAATGAAGTACGACATGTGTGGTGCGGCCAGTGTCTTCGGCACCCTGCGCGCCGTGCTGCAGCTGCAGCTGCCGATCAACCTGGTGTGCCTGCTGGCTTGCGCCGAGAACATGCCCAGCGGCGGCGCCACGCGCCCAGGCGACATCGTCACCACCATGAGCGGCCAGACCGTCGAGATCCTCAACACCGACGCCGAAGGCCGTCTGGTGCTGTGCGACACCCTGACCTACGCCGAACGCTTCAAACCTCAGGCAGTGATCGACATCGCTACCCTGACCGGCGCCTGCATCGTCGCCCTGGGCAGCCATACCTCGGGGCTGATGGGCAACAACGACGAACTGGTCGGCCAACTGCTCGACGCCGGCAAGCGCGCCGACGACCGTGCCTGGCAACTGCCGCTGTTCGATGAGTACCAAGAGCAGTTGGACAGCCCGTTCGCCGACATCGCCAACATCGGTGGCCCCAAGGCTGGCACCATCACCGCAGGCTGCTTCCTGTCGCGCTTCGCCAAAGCTTATAACTGGGCGCATCTGGACGTTGCCGGCACCGCCTGGATCAGCGGCGGCAAGGACAAAGGCGCCTCGGGCCGCCCGGTCCCGCTGCTGACCCAATACCTGCTCGATCGCGCCAACGCCTGATGCCACAAGGCCGGTGGCGCCCGCGCGCTGCCGGCCGGTTGACCGAACATGAGCAAAGTCGATTTCTATATCCTGCCCACCGATGCGTTGTCGGCGCGCCTGGATTTCGCCTGCAAGCTGTGCGAAAAGGCCTGGCGCCTGGGCCATCGGGTCTATCTGCACTGTCAGGACGCCGAGCAGCGCAACGCGCTGGACGAGCGCCTGTGGCACTTCAAGGGCGAGGCCTTCGTCCCGCACGACCCTGCCGAGGCCAACGCCGAGGCGGCAGTAGCCCTGGGGCTGGGTGATGACGCCGGCACCCACCGCGACCTGTTGATCAACCTCGGCGCCGAGGTACCGGGGTTCGTCGGCCAGTTCGAACGGGTAGCCGAGATCGTCGTCGAGGAGCCGGGCATTCGCCAGGCTGCGCGAGAACGATTCCGTTTCTACCGCGAACAGGGCTATGCTCTGCAAGACCACCGCTTACAGCGACTTTGACGACGATGGACAAGCACTCTCCCCTGCCCGATTCCGCTCATCTGCTCGACGACCTAGAGTCGATCCGCCAGTTGCTGGGCGATGCCGATCTGCAACCGCCCCTGCTGACCGAAACGGTCGAGCAGATTCCCCTGCTACTCGACGAGCCAGCAGGCAACACCTCGTCAGTGGCCGAGCCTCTCTCGGTCGCAACCACCGAAGACGATCCGCAGACCCGCCGCCAGGACACCCTCCTGCACCTTGAAGCCGACCTTCGCGCCGCTGCCCAACAGATCATGCAAGACGTGATCAACGACTTCACCCCGCACATCGAGAACGAGATCAAACGACGCCTCGATGCACGCATGGAACGTCTGCTCAAGCGCTCCGAATAAACGCCGCTTTTCTTTGCGGGCAAACCCGTCACTACCGGTACACCGCCGCGCTCAAGGCGCGCACGAGGTCCGTGGGGGCAGGTTTGTCCACAAAGAAGACACCGTTGCGCCTACAGATATCAGCAGCTTGTCGCCTGCGGCCCCTGGCTTGGTTATACTTCCCGGCTTTCCCGAATTAATGCCATAGGGTCCCGCCGCGCATGGATAAGACCTACCAGCCGCACGCCATCGAAACTTCCTGGTACAACACTTGGGAGTCCGAGAACTATTTCGCCCCGCAAGGTGCAGGCGAGTCCTACACCATCATGATCCCGCCGCCGAACGTGACCGGCAGCCTGCACATGGGCCACGGCTTCAACAACGCGATCATGGACGCCCTGATCCGCTTCCGCCGCATGCAGGGCCGCAACACCCTGTGGCAGCCAGGCACCGACCACGCCGGTATCGCCACCCAGATGCTGGTGGAGCGCCAGCTCGAGGCCAAGGGCCAGAACCGTCATGACCTGGGCCGCGAGAAGTTCCTGGAGAAGGTCTGGGAGTGGAAGGATCAGTCCGGCGGCAACATCAGCCGCCAGATTCGCCGCCTGGGCTCGTCCGTCGACTGGACCCGCGAACGGTTCACCATGGACGACGGTCTGTCCGAAGCGGTCAAGGAAGCCTTCGTGCGCCTGCATGAAGACGGCCTGATCTACCGTGGCAAGCGCCTGGTCAACTGGGACACCAAGCTGCATACCGCCATTTCCGACCTCGAAGTGGAAAACCACGACGAGAAAGGCCACCTGTGGAACCTGCGCTACCCACTGGCCGATGGCGCCAAGACCGCCGAAGGCAAGGACCACTTGGTCGTTGCCACCACCCGTCCGGAAACCTTACTGGGTGACGCGGCCGTTGCCGTGAACCCGAACGACGAGCGCTACCAGGCCCTGATCGGCAAGTTCGTCGAGCTGCCGCTGGTCGGCCGCCGCATCCCGATCATCGCCGACGATTACTGCGATCCGGAGTTCGGCACCGGCTGCGTGAAAATCACCCCGGCCCACGACTTCAACGACTATGAAGTCGGCAAGCGCCACAACCTGCCACTGCTGAACATCTTCGACAAGAACGCCCTGGTGCTGGCAAGCGCCCAGGCCTTCAACCTCGACGGCAGCGTCAACGAGCAGATCGACACCAGCCTGCCGGCCCAGTACGCAGGCCTGGACCGCTTCGTCGCGCGCAAGCAGATCGTCGCCGACCTGGACGCCCAGGGCCTGCTGGTCAGCATCGACGACCACGCCCTGAAGGTACCCAAGGGCGACCGTTCCGGCACGGTCATCGAGCCCTGGCTGACCGACCAGTGGTACGTCTCTACCAAGCCGCTGGCAGAACCTGCCATCGCCGCCGTGGAAGACGGCCGCATTCAGTTCGTGCCCAAGCAGTACGAAAACATGTACTTCTCCTGGATGCGTGATATCCAGGACTGGTGTATCAGCCGCCAGCTGTGGTGGGGGCACCGCATCCCGGCCTGGTACGACGAAGCCGGCCAGGTCTATGTCGGTCGCAGCGAAGAAGAAGTCCGTGCCAAGCACAACCTGGGCGCCGACGTGGCGCTGCGCCAGGACGAGGACGTCCTCGACACCTGGTTCAGTTCGGGCCTGTGGACCTTCTCCACCTTGGGCTGGCCGGAGCAGACCGAGTTCCTCAAGAAGTTCCACTCCACCGATGTGCTGGTCACCGGCTTCGACATCATCTTCTTCTGGGTTGCGCGCATGATCATGCTGACCATGCACCTGATCAAGAACGAAGATGGCACCCCGCAGGTACCGTTCAAGACCGTGTACGTCCACGGCCTTGTACGTGACGGCCAGGGCCAGAAGATGTCCAAGTCCAAGGGCAACGTCCTCGATCCACTGGACATCGTCGACGGCATCACCCTTGAAGCCCTGCTGGAAAAACGCACCAGCGGCATGATGCAGCCCAAGCTCGCCGAAAAGATCGCCAAGCAGACCAAGGCCGAGTTCCCCGAAGGCATCGCCAGCTACGGCACCGACGCCCTGCGCTTCACCTTCTGCTCGCTGGCTTCCACCGGCCGCGACATCAAGTTCGACATGGGCCGCGTCGAGGGTTATCGCAACTTCTGCAACAAGATCTGGAACGCCGCCCGCTACGTGCTGGACAAAGGCGAGGATTGCGGCCAGAACGGCGAGGCCTACGAACTGTCGCTGGCCGATCGCTGGATCATCTCGCAGCTGCAGCGCACCGAAGCCGAGGTGACCCGCCAGCTCGAGCAGTTCCGCTTCGACCTGGCCAGCCAGGCCTTGTACGAGTTCATATGGAACCAGTACTGCGACTGGTATCTGGAGCTGTCCAAGCCGGTACTGTGGGACGAGAATGCCCCGGTCGAGCGCGCCCGCGGCACTCGCCGGACCTTGGTTCGCGTGCTGGAAGTCGCCTTGCGCCTGGCACACCCGTTCATGCCGTTCATCACCGAAGAAATCTGGCAGCGCATCGCGCCGCTGGCCGGTATCGAAGGCAAGACCATCATGCTGCAACCTTGGCCTGTGGCCAATGAAAGCCGCATCGACACCGCCGCCGAAGGCGATATCGAGTGGCTGCAGCAACTGATGGTAGGTCTGCGCAACATTCGCGCCGAGATGAACATCGGCCCTGGCAAGCCGCTGCCGCTGTTCCTCAAGAACGCCAATGCGCACGACCAGCGTCGCCTGCAGGAGAACGAGGCGCTGCTCAAGAAGCTGGCCAAGGTCGAGTCGTTCACCGTGCTCGGCGAGCAGGACGAAGCACCGCTGTCGGCCACCGCACTGGTGGGTGACTTGCAGGTACTGGTGCCGATGGCCGGCCTGATCGACAAGGACGCGGAACTGGCACGCCTGAGCAAGGAAATCCAGCGTCTGCAAGGCGAAGTCCAGCGCGTAGGCGGCAAGCTGTCCAATGCAGCGTTCGTCGACAAGGCCCCGCCTGCCGTGATCGAAAAAGAACGCGCCAAGCTGGCCGAGTCCGAACAGGCCCTGGCCAACTTGACAGAGCAACATGCGCGGATCGCGGCACTGTAACAGCCGCAGACCTCAGTGATGCCCTCGCGGGACAAGCCCGCTCCCACAGATCAACGACGATCATGTGGGAGTGGGCTTGTCCCGCGATGCTTTTGAGATTTCACCCCATGAATCAAAAACCCACCCTGCACCCGCGCAATCGCCATCAGGGCCGCTACGATTTCCCCAGCCTGATCAAAGCCCATCCTGAGCTGGGCAAATTCACCATTACCAACCCCTATGGCAAGCCGAGCATCGACTTCGCCAATCCCGAAGCGGTACGGGTCTTCAACCGCGCCTTGCTCAAGGCCCAATACGGCATCCAACACTGGGACATCCCGGCCGACTACCTGTGCCCGCCCATCCCTGGACGGGCCGACTACATCCATGTGCTGGCCGACTTGCTGGCCGAGGATTGCGGCGGCGAGATCCCCCGAGGCGTACAGGTGCGCGCGCTGGACATCGGCGTCGGTGCCAACTGCATCTACCCGCTGCTTGGCCACAGCGACTACCGCTGGCGTTTCGTGGGTTCGGACATCGACGCGGTGGCCCTGGCATCGGCCCGGACCATCGTCCAGGCCAACGGCCTGGGCAAGGTCATCTCCTTGCGCCAGCAAGCCAACCGCAAGCACATCCTCACCGGCCTGCTGCAGGATGACGAGCGTTTCGACGTCACCCTGTGCAACCCGCCGTTCCATGCCTCCCGCGACGAAGCCACCCGCGGTAGCCAGCGCAAATGGAAGAACCTTGGCAAACAGGATCCCAAGCGCAAGCTGCCAGTGCTCAATTTCGGCGGGCAGAACAACGAGCTGTGGTGCGAGGGCGGAGAGATCCGCTTCGTCACCCAGTTGGTGGAAGAGAGCGTGCAGTACGCCGGCCAGGTGCTGTGGTTCACCAGCCTGGTATCCAAGGCCAGCAACTTGCCCGGTATCGAGGCGGCGCTAAGGAAGGCAGGCGTGAAGGCACAACAGGTAGTGGCCATGGGGCAAGGCCAGAAACAGAGCCGCATGGTAGCCTGGAGCTTCCAAGACGCCGCCGCGCGCCAAGCCTGGCATCGCTCACGCTGATACCCCTTTCGCGGGCATGAAAAAACCGCGCCCGGACAAGCCGGGCGCGGTTTTTTCAAAGCTTCAACAATTACTTGTTGACGGCGTCGTTCAGGACCTTGGCTGGTACGAACTTGACGACTTTCTTGGCAGCGATTTCGATGGCAGCGCCAGTCGAAGGGTTGCGGCCGGTACGGGCAGGACGCTCGGAGACTTTCAGCTTGCCGATGCCTGGCAGGGTGATTTCAGCGCCGTTTTCCAGTTGGTCGGCGACGATCTGGCCCAGTTGCTCCAGGGCGTTACGCGCGGTGGTTTTCGGCGCGTCGATGGCTTCGGCGATATCGGCAATCAGTTGGTCTTTGGTCAATGCCATGGTGGTGTTCCTTCCCTATCAAATTCAGTGGTTATGCAGCGTGCCAGGTCGGTAATCGGGCCAGCCCCTGAAAAATCCGGCGGGCCGCGCCAATCGCGTATGTAGATACGAAAATCGGCGTTTGGTTCGACACGAGCCCAGCGATCTGCCAGCAATGCGCCACCCAAGGGGCGCAAGACCGCGCAAAGCTACCACAGGAATAGATAAATATCCGCTGCCGACTTCGATTTTATGCAGGTTTTTCGGGGCTTTTATCGTAAAACGCAAAAAATTGAACAAAAAACGAACAACAGACATTTACGCCACTATCTGACCACTGCATCGCCCTCTGCCTGGGTTAAACTGCACGACTTTGCAGCGCGGCCTAGCACCGCCCAACCCCGCTCGAGATTTCCATGCCAATCCGTCATTGCATCGTTCACCTGATCGACAAGAAACCCGATGGCAGCCCGGCAGTCCTGCATGCCCGAGACTCCGAACTCGGCGCTTCCGACGCCATCGAAAACCTGCTGGCCGACCTCAACGACAGCTACAACGCCAAGCAAGGCAAGGCCTGGGGGTTCTTCCACAGCGAATCGGGGGCCTACCCCTTCAGCGGCTGGCTCAAGCAGTACCTGGATGAAGAAAAAGACTTCACCGCCTTCAGCCGCATCGCTGTAGAGCACCTGCAAAAGCTGATGGAAGAATCCAACCTGTCCACCGGCGGCCATATCCTGTTCGCCCATTACCAGCAAGGCATGACCGAGTACCTGGCCATCGCCCTGCTGCACCACAGCGAAGGCGTGGCTGTGAACGCCGAGCTCGATGTCACCCCGTCGCGTCACCTCGACCTCGGCCAGTTGCACCTGGCGGCGCGGGTCAACTTGTCGGAGTGGAAGAACAACCAGAACTCCAAGCAGTACATCTCGTTCATCAAGGGCAAGAATGGCAAGAAGGTGTCGGACTACTTCCGCGACTTCATCGGTTGCCAGGAAGGTGTCGACGGCCCAGGTGAGACCCGTACCCTGCTCAAGGCCTTCAGCGACTTCGTCGAAAGCGAGGACCTGCCCGAGGAGGCCGCCCGCGAAAAGACCCAGACCTTGGTCGACTACGCCACCACTCAGACCAAACTCGGTGAGCCGGTGACACTGGAAGAACTGTCCAGCCTGATCGATGAAGATCGACCCAAGGCCTTCTATGACCACATTCGCAACAAGGATTACGGCCTGTCGCCGGAGATTCCTGCGGATAAACGCACCCTCAACCAGTTCCGCCGTTTCACCGGCCGCGCCGAAGGCCTGTCGATCAGCTTCGAGGCCCACTTGCTGGGATCGAAGGTGGAATATGACGAAGAAGCCGGCACCTTGATCATCAAGGGCCTGCCGACCCAACTGGTCGATCAGCTCAAGCGGCGCAAGGATTGAGCATAGCCGGGGCTGCAGCGCAGCCCCTCATCTAGCCTTCGGTACCTGCATAGGCTGCCACCAGCGCTTCCTTGGCCGATTTGCGCAGCTTTTTCACCAACCGCTCCTGACGCAGTGCCTCGCCTTTGTCCGGCCACTGCTCCATATATACCAGCGCCTGGGCCGGGCTGGTCTTGAAGTAACGCGCCCCCTGCCCCCTCTGATGCTTCAGGAACCGCCGCTGTGGGTCATCACTGATACCGCAATACAGCGAACCGTTGGCAGCCCGCACCAGATAGACATACCAGGGTTTCACATCCCCGCCCGGAGGTTTTTCACTCGGAGCATCCACTCTTTGCGTCATTAATTTGAAACCCAAAGCCCCACTACACCTAACACGAAAATGAACAGGCCGTGGCTATACCGCGCTTTGCTGGTATGTCCGCAACCCCTTGAACGCTTGCTGGCGAACTTTGTTCTGCAGCAACGGCGACCAGCCCAGCAGCAAACCCGGCAGGCCCAAGGCCTGACGCGACCAGCGCCACAGGTCGAAACTGTCGTCATGCTGGCAAATCAGCCCATCGCGGATCACGAAGCGGGCCTGTATGTCGTTGACCACGGTGCGCCCGGTCTGGGTGAACAGATAGCGCGCCACCCAGTGCGCATTCCCCCCGTCCTGATTGGCGCTGACGCTGTCGAAGGTCAGGGAGAAATTTTTGGCACGGCTGGTCAGCATCCGCCACATGTCACCCACCTCACGGCGTCGCAAGGTACCGAAGACAGGGTCACTGAAGGTGATGTCATCGCTGTAGCAAGCCACCATCGCCTCGGCGTCCAGGCGCTGGAAGGCTTGGTAGAAACGTGTGATCAGCTCACGATTGGCGTCGCTCATGGGGCGGATCCCTCCGGGGGCAAACCTCAACGATAATGTGCCCCGCATGGGAGCGCCATGCTCATTCGCGCCATGAATAGGCTTTGTCACACCTTCTCGCTGACCACCTGCACATGCAATGCCCGCCCAGCCCCAAGGCCGAACAGAATCGCCCCAATGCCCAGCGCCGCGAATATCCAGCCCACAGCCGTCCAGCCCCCCGTCAGGTCATGCACCAGGCCTACGGCAAACGGCCCTGCGGACGCCAACGTATAGCCGACCCCTTGCGCCATGCTCGAAAGATTCGCAGCTACGTGGGAATCCTTCGAGCGCAGCACGATCAACGTCAACGCCAGGGCGAACGTACCACCCTGCCCCAGTCCGAGCACGACGGCCCAGCCCCACAGCCCTGAAACCGGTGCATACAAGCAACCGAACAACCCTGCCAGGGTGACCAGCATGACGATGACGATAGCCAGGCGCTGGTCCTTGCCTCGGGTGGCCAGCCAAGGCGCGCTGAGCGAGCTCACCAGTTGCACGATCACCGACCCGGACAACACCAAGCCAGCCTCCGTAGGGCTCAGGCCTCGGCCGATGAGCATCGAGGGGAGCCAGCCAAACACGATGTAGGCCAGCGAAGACTGCAAGCCCATGTACAGCGTGACCTGCCAGGCCAGCGGATCGCGCCATAGACCGCGCACCCGATAGGCCACCTTGTGCAGGCCGTGCCCCTGGCGCGCCTGGGGCAGCCATACCACCATCGCGATCAACGCAGGCACCAGCCAGAAGCCCAAGCCCAAGGCCCAACTGTCATCGAAGTGGCGCGCCAATGGCACCGTGGCACCGGCGGCCAGAGCCGCCCCCAGGCACAAGGCCATGGTATAGACACCGGTCAGGGTACCGGCATGCTGTGGGAAGTCCCGTTTGACGATGCCCGGAAGCAACACGCCGATGATGCCGATGCTCGCGCCGGCCATGACACTGCCCAGAAACACGCCGGTCACCCCCAGGACACTGCGTACCAAAATACCCAGCGCCAAGGTCAGCAGAATGCCCAGCACCACCCGCTCACTGCCAAAGCGTCGAGCCAGGACCGGTGCCAATGGAGCGAACAGGCCAAGACACAGCACCGGCAAAGTCGTCAGCAGGCCCGCCTGGGACGCGTTCAGCCCTAGTCCCTCCGATACTTGGCCCAGTACCGGCGCCATGCTCGACAGCGCAGGACGCAGGTTCAGTGCCACCAGTACCAAGCCAAGCAACAGCAACCATGGCCGCTGCAGCACTACAGGCTGCTGCTGGACCTGCTCGTCGTCGGCTTCGGCGTCGATCAGCAGTTCTTCGAATTCCTGCTGGCGATGAGCAGTTTCGTGAATGGTGGGTTCGGCCATGGGCGTCTCATTGTCAGGATTCAATTAGGGTACGGCTCAAGTGCTTGGCACGTTCCGGATCACATTGTTCGATGGCATCGACGATCTGACCGTGCAGGTCGAATACCGTCTGGCACCGGGGGGTGGTCGCCATGTTGTGCTCCAACGCCGCTGCCACAACGCCGGAAAAGTAACGGTAGAGCTCGCTCAACGCAGGGTTGTGGGCGGCGTCCACTAACTGCTGGTGAAAGACCAAGTCGCACTCAACGTAAGTCTTTATATCGCCATGAAAATGCGCAGCAGTGTTCTGCAAAGCCTGGCGCAGGCGGTGTATATCCGCTTCGGTGCGGCGCTGGGCGGCCAGGCCGATCGCTTCGGTTTCCAGAATACGGCGAGTTTCCCGGGCCTGTTCCGACGTGCAGCGGGCCATGGCCTGGACCGCCTGGAGCGGGTCTTGGGCGGTGCGCAGGTAACTACCATCGCCTTGGCGGATCTCGACCAGGCCGCTGAAGGCGAGCACGCGCATGGCTTCACGAACGGTGTTGCGGCTGATGCCTAGTTCGTGGGCGAGTTCGGGTTCAGTGGGCAGGCGTTGGCCGATGGACCAGATACCGCTGGTGATGCGGGTGCGGAGTTGGTCGACGGCTTGTTCAACTAGGGAGCGTTTGATGAGTAGGGTCATGGGTAGATCCGGTCATCGGATGAATTTTGGGTAAGATAGCTGGGTGGTGGGAGTGGGGCAAGGTTTCGGGCTTGGGCTTGGGCTTGGGCTTGGGCTTGGGCTTGGGCTTTCAGGCTGTGTGAATATCCGGTGTTGGTGGGGGCGCCACCGGCGCTTTTCGCCTTTACGGCGACCTACTTTTGCTCTTGGGCAAAAGTAGGCAAAAACCGCTGGCTCCCACATGCGGCCCCTGCGCTGCGCTCCGGGGTTCCCTCCGCTCCGGTGCCTTTCGGGGCTTCGCGGCCTCCGGTTTGCTGCGCAAACCTCCATCTCGCGACTTCGGCTCAAGCCGAAGGGCGCTGCGCGCCTGCCCCTACAGACACCTCCACTCGGCCTCCTGAGGTCGCGATGGGTGGTGTCTGGACTATCGCGCATCAAAAGCAACGGCAACGGCAACGGCAAACAAGTTAATTGTTTGGGTGTT